>JAYVME010000142.1:0-5455 GCA_043759115.1 Betaproteobacteria bacterium
CTCGTGCCAGGATGCGAAGGCGGCGATCACCAGGCTGGTGTCGGCCGCCTTCAACGCCGGACGCGCTCCAACGTGTCGCGAACCTGTTCGGCGGTGAGCGCGGGCAGTTTGGCGTCCGGAACCGCGACCAACCCCTTGCCCCGTTTCTTCAACTGCATCGGAGTCGCAGCGATCTCGATCTCAAGGCGTCCGTCGCCCGCCCGAATCTCCAGCGGCTGGCCGGGCTTCAGGCCCAGGGCCTGCCGCAGCGGCTTGGGCACGACGATCCGGCCGGCGGCGTCTATGGTGGCTTTCATGGCATTAATATTGCCATTAAAATGGTAGCATTGCAACCATTGGCGACACGGCGGCAAGCTTGCCGCTTTGCTTATCGCGCGATCCTCTTTGTTGGACGGAGGTATGCACTTCGCGCTGGATCGGATTGTCGATCGCGCCGACGGCCTGCCCCGCGCCCATGTGTAGCGGGCTGATGCAGGTGTAAAAAACGAGTTGCTGAGCTTCGAACATAAATACTTTCCTTTGTTCAGGAACCCGAATCGAGTGGGGACAACAGGGGCGCAGACGACAAGCGGGCAAGCGCCTCTCGCAGCAGGGCGGCGTCGGCCTGATCTTTGGGGCGTTCGCTTTGTTGTTTGGTATCGAGTAGACCCTGCAGATCGAGAACCGGGATCGGCTCACCGTCAATGAGCAACTGTTCTGCATGCTGCTCGAGGATTGCAAAGGACACGCCTGCCACACTAGGCATGACGTCAACGGTGAATTCATCATTGATGCGGATGGCGTGAAGCAGATCACCGGCGAAGGGGTCGTCCTCACCCGCCAGTTCGGCCGCGACGCCATCAGGTAACCCGGCCAGCGCCGCCACCCAGCGCCGGTTGTTGTCCGGGTCCGGTGCAACGGCGATGTCGATGTCCGTAGTCATGCGGACGAGGCCGTGCGCAGCCAGCGCGTAGCCGCCGACCAGTACGTACCGCGCACCCTGACGATTGAGTCTTCGGGCGAGATCGAGCACATCTTCCCACAGCGCGGGGCGGGTGAAGCGCGGCTCGCTCATGGCTTTGGCAGGGCCATGATGGCATCGGCCTGCCAGCGCTCCCAGTCGGCGTTGGCCTCATGCAAACTTCTATAGCGAAAGAGGCCCCTGGGCACGCGGGTTTGCGCAGGGGCCATGCGCGCCACCCAGGCCCGCTCGTCCGCGCTGGGGGCGCGCGCGCTCTGGAGCGCAGGCGATTGCCGCTGTCCGATGGTTCTCGAAAATTCACTCATGCCATTTCCTTCCAATGCGCCAGCCAGGCGCGGTTGAAACCTTCGGTGCGGCGTTGCTGGTAATGATTATCGCCCCACAGCCCGTCTGCATGAAGCGCATCGGCGTTTTGTTCATATGATCTATCACTGTTCAGGTCTTAATCCAGCCACTTCGACTTCGCTTTTTCCGCGAGCGCAAACGCCTGCGTGCCGGCGCCGACCACTCCCGAGTAGCGTGAGAAGAATAAATATCCGTCGACCGGCGCGGTCATTTCTTCCAGTACCTCGTAGCTGTAAATGTCGACGACTTCGCCCAGCTTGGTACCGCGTTTGATCAGCTTGCCGAGATCGCCAGCGTGCTCGTAGTTTGAGACGAGATAGCCGCTGTTGAGCGGGCGAATTTCGTGGCGGGCTTGCTGGTTGAAGTCGATCTGGCGCGGCGGCTTTGCGCTGCCCGCGAGCATGCCAAGGTGTTTCATGATGCCTTTGAGTCCGGCGATGGCCTGCTTCGTATACAGCGCGGTGTTCTCCGGGCCAAGGTAGGAGCCGCCCATTTCCGGATTGGCCGCCACAATATTGCGCTGCAGGTTGACATAATGCGCCGCGGTGCCGGTGAGGTCGTTCTCGTGTACGAAGGGCATGCCGAATGCGCGCGCCATGGCGAGACTTTTCTTTTTGATGTCGTCCGGTGCTTTGGAGTTGTAATCGACGCGCGCCTGCAGGCGGCCGCCGCTGCCGCCCGAGTGAAAGTCGATATAGGCATCGACGTGGTCGAGCACGTTGGCGGTGATGACGGCGGCGATCATTTGCGTGGTGTTGCCGCGCGCGTTGCCTGGAAAGACTTCATGCAGGTCGGTGCGGCCGTGCTGCTCCGGCGTCAGCCTTCCGAAGCCGGCGGTCGCGAGCGGGTTGGCAACCGAAATAATTGCGAGCCGGCCTTTGAGTTTGGCAGTGGCGAGTTCCTCCAGCAGCGTGCGAATCGCGGTGGTCGGCAGGAATTCATCGCCGTGCACATTGGTGACGATGCCGAGCGTAGGCCCGTCCTTGCGGCCGGTGACGACGTGCAGCGGCAGCGTGAGTTGCGCGCCGTTCAGCATGGTGGCGACCGGCAAGCGCGTAAACGTGCGGCCTTCTTTTTGTTTCGCCCACAGCGGGGCGCTTGAACTCGTCATTACAGGCTCTCTCAAAAATCAATTAAGACTGATGGAACCGCCGATGAACGCCGATGAACGCGGATAAAGTCAAAATCAGAATTCCAATCGCTGCAATGAGCACAGAGCGTTGGGTTCATATCGGCGTGCATCGGCGTCTATCGGCGGTTGCTTGAATTGAACGACAGGTTTCTAATTCGGAAAACGAAACACCAGCGAAGGCTCTTCCATGCGCTCGCGCGGTTTTCTGATGCGCTCGGCCATCGCCAGCGCGAAGGGCGCCGTCTCGAGCAGTATCGTGGTCTGCTCGTCGTTGAGCTTCAACCCGGCGCGCTCGGCGGTGCGCAGCACGAAGTCGCGCGTTTTCGCGTCGAGGTCGGCGGCCACCGGCTCGTTGCCTTTGGGTGTCAGCTTGGGTTGCGGCGCCCCCGGCGTAAGCTGCGGATGGCGCGTATGCCAGTCGGTTGCAAGCTGATAAGCATGTCCCACGCGCAATACGGTCGCCTCATTGAACGGCCGCCCGATTATCTGCATGCCCAACGGAAGCCCTCCTCCGTTCGTTCCACCTTGCAGCCCGCCGCTCGTTCCCACTGGTACTGCGAGCGACGGTCCGCCCCACACGTTGGACGGCGTGAATACATTGGACTTCTGCCAGAAGTTGGCGGTCTTGTGCGCATCAAGCCGCGGCGCCGGGCCGAAACCGGCGGCGAGCAGGACGTCATACTTTTCGTAGAGAGGTTGAATAGAAGCGATGATGCGCCGGTGCTCGCGCGATGCCTGCACGTAGTCCGACGATTGGAACAAGCACGCCGGCAGCACGCGCCCGAGAAAATCGCGGCCAAAATCGCCGGGCCGCGCGACGAGATTGTCGTAATGGATCGAGTAGATTTCGCTTTCGGCGATGATGACCTTGGTGTCGAACGAATCCTGCATCGGGCGCGTCTGGCAGTCCTCGACAATCGCACCGAGCTGTTTGAACATGTCGATCGCCGCATCCATCGCACGCGCGAGATCGGGATGCGCGGGCATGTCCTTTTCCCAGTAATGGCGCAGCACGCCGATACGCACGCCTTTGATACCGCCCGCCAACGCGGCGCGGTAATCCGGAATGACGCTCGACAGGCTGCCCGCGTCTTTGGCGTCGAAGCCGGCAATGGCTTGCAGCAGGATCGCGCAGTCTTCGACCGTGCGCGCCATCGGTCCGCAATGATCGAAAGTGAACGAGTTGGGTATCACGCCGGCGCGGCTGACCAGCCCCGAGGTCGGCATCAGACCGGAGAGACCGCAGAACGACGACGGGCCCCGGATGGAGCCGCCGGTGTCGGAACCGAGCGACGCCGGAATCATGCCCGCCGCGAGTGCCGCACCCGAGCCGCTGCTTGACCCGCCGGTGAAATGTTCGAGGCGCCACGGGTTGCGCGACGGCGGCCACGGCAGATCGAACGATGGCCCGCCGTGCGCAAACTCATGCGTTTGCAGTTTGCCGAGCAGTATCATGCCGGCGTTGGCGAGCATGCGCGTGGTCGTCGCGTCTTCGGTCGGCACGTTGTGCTGGCAGACGCGGGAGCCGCCGGATGTGAGAATGCCTTTGGTGTTGTAAATGTCCTTCAGCGCGAACGGAATGCCGTGCAACGGCCCGCGGTAACGGCCGGCCGCGATATCGGCTTCCGCCGCCTTCGCCTGGTTACGCGCAAGGTCGGAGGTGCGCGTGATGAATGCATTCAACTGCGGTTCGAACGTCTCGATGCGTTTCAACAGCGCGTTGGTGTATTCGACCGGTGACAGCTTGCGCGTGCGGATGAGCTCGGCCGCTTCGGCGATGGTTAGGTAGTGTAGTTCGTTTGTCATTTTGAAGGCGTGAGGCGTGAGGGTGAGGGGTGAGGGGTGAGGCGTGAAAGGTTAAGGGTTGACACCGCCTACCTCCTAACGCCTCACGCTTCACGCATTTACCGTTTCATATCGCCGAAAGCTTCCCGCATTCTACCCGTGAAGCCGTAAATTGACAGTGCGGGCGATCGGCTTGTATAGTCCGTTGCCGTTTTTCATACGCGCGGTTGCGCGCTCAATCGGCGCAACTGCCGGTCTGCCACTTAAGTTAAATCACGGAGAACAACATGTCCGGTCTCACCCTGAAGCAAGCCAACACCATTATCGAAGGCGCGATCGCCAAGGCGCACGAATTGAAAATCAAGCCCCTCGCGGTCGTCGTGCTCGACGCCGCCGGCAATATCGTTTCCGCGCAGCGCGAAGACAACGCGAGCATGTTCCGTATGGACGTGGCGCTCGGCAAGGCGTGGGGCGCGGTCGCGATGGGCTGCTCGAGCCGCGCGCTCGGCAAGCGCGCCAAAGACAACCCCAATTTTTTCCTGTCGCTGGCGGCGACCGCCAATGGCAAGTTCCTGCCGCAGACCGGTGCCGCGCTGATCAAGGACGCGCAGGGCAATATCCTCGGCTCCGCGGGCGCGAGCGGCGGCACGGGCGATGAAGACGAAGCCTGCTGTGCCGCAGGCATTGAAAAAGCCGGCCTCAAGGCCGACGTGTCAGCCTGAGAACCCGTGAGGCGTGAGGAGTGAGGCGGAAGGCCTAACGCGCTTCGAACCGAATTAATGAAAGGATTGTTATGAGTGCTGTACCCAAGGACAACACCAAGAACGAAGGTGCTGTAAAAGCCGGTAACGGGAAATTCATTTTCCCGCTGCACAAGATGGCGGGCATGGATGCCGGCATCGGCTACTCGACCGCGTTCGGGCCCGTCATCGAAGGCGAGCGCATGCAGTGCGGGCTGATCACCAAGACCAAAGGCACCGGCGCTCGGCCGCACCTGCACCCGAACGAGCAGTGGAACTACATCGTAAAAGGCACGTTACGCGTGAAAATAGCCGATCAGCCCGAGCAACTGTGCGGGCCGGGCACGCTCCTGTACTTTCCGGCGAACACGGTGCACTCGACGGTCGCGACGCACGACGAAGACGTGATATTTTTCACCGTCAAGGATTTGTCGCACGGCATCCACGGCATGGCCGCCGACGGCACCATGGCGGGCGCGCATTACGATCCGG
>JAYVME010000143.1:0-12118 GCA_043759115.1 Betaproteobacteria bacterium
GTCCGGGTTCATTGATTACCCGCACGACCTCGCCGAAGCGGAACACGATCGCCTTCTGCCGTTGGTCCACGACGAACAGCGAAGTCGACAACACCACCAACAAGACAACTGCCGCAACCAGCACAATACCGAGTTTCTGGTTCATCAGCGTGGCTCCCGTTCGCGGCTGCGCAACGCATCGCGCGAGCGCGATGCCGACGGCAGCGGTTCAGACCCCGGGCTGGGTTCGGCCGGTTTACTCATTGCATCCACCGGCGCGCTGCCACCCGGACCGGTCATTTGCATCAGCTTGTCGAGCGGCAGATAAAGCAGGTTGTTGCCGCCTTTCTGATCGACCAGCACTTTACTGGTATTGCTCAGGATCTCCTGCATGGCGTCTATGTACAAGCGTTCACGGGTGACGCCCGGCGCCTTGTTGTATTCGGCGACGATTTGCCGGAAGCGGCTCGCGTCGCCTTCCGCGCGCTCGATCACGCGCTGTTTATAGCCTTCGGATTCCTGTTTCAGGCGCGCCGCCGCGCCTTCGGCCTTCGGCACCACGTCTTTGGAATAGGCTTGACCCTCGCTTTTCAGGCGCTCGCGGTCCTGTCCGGCCTTCACCGCGTCGTCGAAGGCGGCCTGCACCTGCTCCGGGGGTTGCGCGTTCTGCATCGTTACCTTGCTGATGAGGATTCCCGTGCGATAGCGGTCAAGCATTTCCTGCATCAGCTTCTGCGCCTCATCAGTAACTTGCGCGCGCCCCTCGTACAACACCAGGTCCATCGTGTGCTTGCCGACAATTTCGCGAATCGCGGATTCCGCAACTTGCAGCACGCTTTCTTCGGGCGAGCGGTTCTGAAACAGGAAATCCCTGGGATCCTTCACCACGTACTGCACGGCGAACTGGATGTCGATGATATTGGCGTCGTCGGTGAGCATCAGGGATTCTTTCGGCACCTTGCTCTTGCCGCCGTTACGCGATCCGATTTCGACGGTACGCACCTGCGACACATTGACGATTTCCGCCGACTCGATCGGATACGGCAAGTGCCAGCGCGGACCCGGCTGCGTTTCTTCGACAAATTTGCCGAACCGCAGCACCATGCCGCGCTGACTCGCGTCGACAATATAGAATCCGCTGGCCAGCCACACCGCGAAAACCAGACCGGCCAGTATGCCGGCGCCGCCCCCGAACTGCGCGAATGCCGGCCCGCCCGGCTTGCGATCGCCGCCATCGCCGCCAGCTTTGCGGCCGAACAACGAGCCGATCTTCTGATTGAAATTGCGCATCAGTTCGTCGAGGTCGGGCGGGCCCTGATTCTTGCCGCCGCCGCGTCCCCACTGCGGATCGTTGAGCGACATCAGCACGCCGATGAAGCGCTGCCAGCGCCCGGCGACAACGCCGCGAAATGACTGCCAATAATTATCCATGGTTATTTTTAATCCGTGTCATGCTGCCGCGGGACGCGCAACCGTGTGCCCGGTTGCCGCAGCGGCGAATTCTTCCAGCGCCGATCGCGTCAGATCGAGTCCCAGCCCGGTTTTCGCGCTGATCCAGAGGGCGTTGATTTTACCATACTCGTCGCGTTCGATCCGCGGCGCGCCACCCGTCAAATCGATCTTGTTGTAAATCAGCACCTGCGGGATCTGATCGGCACCGATCTCCGCGAGCACCGCGTTGACCGCGGCGATCTGCGCGTCGCGCGTCGCACTGCCCGCATCGACGACGTGCAGCAGCAAATCCGCCTGGATCGCCTCTTCGAGCGTGGCGCGAAACGCCGCCACCAGAGTATGCGGCAACTGGCGAATGAAGCCGACCGTGTCCGATAACACGAGCGGCGCGCCGCCAGGCAAAAAAACGCGGCGTGTCGTTGTATCAAGTGTCGCGAACAACTGATCGGCGGCGTAGGCATTGGCGCGCGTCAACACGTTGAACAGCGTGCTCTTGCCCGCGTTGGTATAGCCTACCAGCGAGACCGACAGCATGTTGGCGCGGCGCCGTGCGCGGCGCTGCACCTCGCGCTGGCCGGCAAGCCGCGCAAGTTTATCTTTCAGCAGTTTTACGCGCTTGCCGAGCAGGCGCCGGTCGGTCTCGAGCTGGGTTTCACCCGGGCCGCGCAAACCGATACCGCCTTTCTGCCGTTCAAGGTGCGTCCAGCCGCGCACGAGACGCGTCGACAGATGTTCGAGTTGCGCGAGTTCAACTTGCAGCTTGCCTTCGTGGCTGTGCGCGCGCTGCGCGAAGATATCGAGAATCAGACTCACGCGATCGATGACGCGGCAGTTCAACTTCTTCTCGAGATTGCGCTCCTGCGCCGGCGACAGTTCGTGATTGAATATCGCGAGTCCCGCGCCGTTTTCCGCCAGCAGCGCGGCGAGTTCGTCGACTTTGCCGGTGCCGGCAAAATACGCCGGGTCGGGACGCACGCGCCGCCCGCGCAACACGCCGGCAATGCCAATGCGCGCGCTGACCGCGAGCTGCGCGAGTTCTGCCGTCGAATCGGCATAATCCACATCACCGAAATCGAGGCTGACCAGCACCGCCTGGGACGCGCTCCCGGGACGCTCAAACATTCAAAGTGGGAAAGATGTGGTTCAGGCTTCGGCCGAATGCTCAAGCGGGAGCGTCACCGCGCGCGCCGGCACCACGGTCGAAATCGCGTGTTTGTAAACCATCTGCGTGACGGTATTCTTCAATAACACCACATACTGGTCAAACGATTCGATCTGGCCCTGCAGCTTGATGCCGTTGACCAGATAAATCGACACCGGGACATGTTCTTTACGCAGCGCGTTAAGGAACGGGTCTTGTAGCAGCTGCCCTTTAGTGCTCATGTTTGCCTCATTGTTTTTAGTATTTGTTTCAGCACTCTACTGCATTTTTAACACCAACGCCACAGGCGGCACGCTAGCGCTTGCCGCGCCGTTTGTCGTAGGGATTAACCCCTTGCCGGAACTCTATTTTCAACGGTGTACCCATCAGTTCGAACGTATCGCGAAAGAAATGCTCAAGATACCGGCGATAACTGTCGGAAACGCGGTTAAGCCCGGTACCGTGAATGATGATGCGCGGTGGATTGCTGCCGCCTTGATGCGCATAACGCATTTTGGGCCGGAAAATGCCGCCCCGCGGCGGCGCTTGCTTGGCGATGGCCGCCTCCAGCGCGCGCGTCAGTTTGGGCGTCGGCAACTTCACCATGGCGGCAAGGTAGGCACGCTCGACGGCATCGAGTAGCGATTTGATGCCGGTTCCCGCCAGAGCCGAAATATAGTGCACCGGCGCGAATTCGATGAAATTCAGGGTGCGGGCAAGGGTGCTTTTGGCGGCTTCGCGCTGCGCCGGGTTCAGGCCGTCCCATTTGTTGACCGCGACGACCAGTGCGCGCCCCGCCTCGACGATATAGCCCGCGATGTGCGCGTCCTGATCAACGATTTTGTCGCGCGCATCGAGCACGAGAATGACCACATTGGCATCCTCGATCGCCTGCAGCGTCTTGATCACCGAAAATTTCTCCACCACGTCGACGACATTGCCGCGCCGGCGCATGCCGGCGGTATCGATCAACGTATAGTTGCGGCCGGCGCGCTCGAAGTCGATATAAATGCTGTCGCGCGTGGTGCCGGGCTGATCGAACACGACCACCCGTTCTTCGCCCAGCAGCGCGTTGACCAGCGTCGATTTACCAACATTCGGCCGGCCGACGATCGCGATGCGCGGGCGGGTTTCCGGCGCCGCGTCCTCGTCAATTTCCTCGCGATCGGGAAAATCCGCGGTAATGAATTCCGCCAGATCGCCGACGCCTTCGCCGTGGGCCGCGGAAATTGCCAGCGGATCGCCCAGTGCCAGTTCATGAAACTCGGCGTTGACCGTGGCCGGCTGCATGCCTTCAGCCTTGTTGACGACCAGCCAGATCTTGCGCCCGGTCTTGCGTAGTTGCTCGGCGATCGCGCGATCCTGCGCCGTCAGACCCTGCCGCCCGTCGACCAGCAGCACCACGGCATCGGCCTCGTCGATCGCGAGCAGCGTTTGTTGCGCCATCGCGTGCATCACGCCTTCATGCGCCACCGGTTCGAGCCCGCCGGTATCAACCACGATATAGGACTTGTAACCCACGCGTCCCCGCCCATAGTGCCGGTCCCGCGTGAGCCCCGGAATGTCCGCGACGATCGCGTCTCGGCTGCGGGTGAGCCGGTTAAAAAGCGTGGATTTTCCGACGTTCGGCCGGCCGACGATGACGATGGTTGGAATCACTCTAAACCGCCGAATTCACTGAATGGCGATCGCAAAAACCCCGCCTTTGAGCGTCTGCACGAGAATTCCCTTATTGAGCGCAAGGGGTTGCGCGACGATGGGGCTGCCGTCCGTCGCGAGGCGGGCGACAAAGGATCCGTCTTCGCGCGAAACCACATGCACATAGCCCTGAAAATCGCCGACCGCCACGTAATTGCCGACCACCAACGGGCCGCTCGCATAGCGGCCGTATAACTTGTCCTGTTTCCACAGACTGGCGCCGCCGGCTTTCTCGAAAGCGATGATTGCGCTTTTGTCGTCGACCACATAAACATTGCGGTCGTCGATCGCCATGCCGGCAATACTCGACACGTCGCGCGCCCAATTGGGCGTGCCTTTCACAATGTCAACGCACGCCACGCGCCCCTGGAAGGCAACCGCGCAAATTTGCTTGCCGTCCTGTACCGGCAGGCTCGAGACGTCCGCGACGCGCTCGAGTTCAGTCGCACCTTTGGGCTGAGCCACCGTCGCTTCCCAGCCGACGTTGCCATTATTGGCCGCCAGCGCCACCAGCCTGCCGCCGGCGAACCCGACGAACACACCGCCGCGATACATCAACACGCCGACGGCGGTGCGCACCGTCAGGGACGGCAGGGCGCGCTGATAAACCCATTTGCGCGCACCCGTCGCGGCGTCGAGCCCGAATACGCGGCCATCGCCGGTGCGCACGACGACCATGCCCTGATCGATTTGCGGGGCGCTCAGCACCTCACTCGTCAGCTGAGTTTTCCACAACTGCTTGCCGGTCCGGTCCAGCGCGAGCACCTCGCCTTTGGCGGTGCCGGCGAGAACCACGCGACTGTCGCCGCCGACACCGCCCGATAACGGAGTCTTGCTATCGATGCGGGAGAGGATTTTCCCGCTGTCGGAATCGAAACGCAGTATCTGTCCAGACGCGCCGGCCGCGTACACGGACTCCGCATCGATTGCCGGCGTGAAGGCAAATTTTTCCGCGGAGCCGACACTGCCCTGCCAGGCGATCTTGGCGGTGACGGTCGGTTTGAACACCACCAACTCTGCCGGCTTTTGCGCCGGGCCGCTGCCGAACCAGCGATCTATAGTGTCGCCCGGTGCGGCGCAACCACCTGCGATCAGCAACAGCGCAATCAGCGTCGCGCCGCGCCGGGCGGAAACGATCATTTTTCGCTGCCCAGTGCGTCCAGCTTGATCTGGATCAGCGCGCGATAAGTGCTCTTGGCATCGCTCTTGTCCAACGCGAGCTGATACGCCGCGCGCGCGTCCCCGGTTTTATTCTGCGCCACCAGTACGTCGCCCCTGAGATCCGCATAAAGCGCGGTCAAAGAGTCCACGTGCCGCGTTTCCAGCAATTTCAGCGCATCGTCATATTTCTTCTCATCGAGCAGTACGGCGGCGAGGCGCAGGCGCGCGATGTCGCGCGTTTCATCATCCCGACCGTGATCGACCACCCATTGCAGGCGTGTCCCCGCCGCCGCCTTATCGCCGCTGTCAAACGCCGCCTTGGCGGCCGCCAGAGAGGCAAACGCCGCATAGCCGGTGCGCGAGTATTTGTCGGTGATCACCGCGGCGATATCCTGCACTTTTTTGGGGTCGTTATTGCCGACGGCACCCTGCAGTTGCGTGTAGAGCTCCCCCGCCTCCAATCCCTGCTTATTCTGATAGTAACGCCAGCCCTGGATGCTACCGACCGTAACGGCCGCCGCGACAACCACGAGCACCACCAACGCGCGATACTGCTTCCACCACGCCTTGATCTCGTCTATTTGCTCTTGTTCTTCAAGATCATAAACTGCCATCACATGCCTCGTTTGGTTTTAATCAGGTCCGCAGCCGCGGCTACCGAGCAGCGCGTCTGCCCCGCCGTCTCGCGCAATGGTTTGATACTCACTTCGCGCGCCGCAACTTCGTCCGCGCCGACGATAACCGCATAGCGCGCGCCGCTTGCATCCGCCTTCTTCATTTGCGACTTGAAGCTGGCGCCGCTGCAGTCGAGCGTCACGGCAAGGCCGCTATCACGCAACAATTCGGCGGCACCGAACGCAAATTGCGCGGCGGCTGCACCGTGATGCGCGACATAAGCGTCAGGCACCTCGCGACGGTCGATTTTACTCTCTTCAAGCAACAATATCGTGCGTTCCACACCGATACCGAACCCGCAGCCCGGCGTCGGCTTGCCGCCCAGTTGTTCGAACAACCCGTCATAGCGGCCACCCGAGCATATCGCGCCTTGCGCGCCCAACCGGTCGCTCACCCACTCGAACACCGTCAGGTTGTAATAGTCCAGCCCGCGAACGAGGCGCGGATTGATGCTGTAAGCGATGCCCGCCTCGCGCAAGCCCGCCTGCACCGCCTCAAAATTTGCGCGCGACGATTCCCCGAGCGCGTCAATCAGCCGGGGGGCTGCTTCGATCATCTCCTGCAATGCCGGATTTTTGCTGTCGAGTATACGCAGCGGATTGGTGTATAGACGCCGGCCGGCATCATCGTCAAGCACTTCTTTATGCGACTCGAAGTGCGTAATCAGCCGGTCGCGAAACGCGCGTCGTTCCTCCGCGCTGCCGATCGTATTGATCTGCAGCTGGACGCCGTCGATACCCAGTGTTTGCCACAGACGGCGCGCCATGACCAGCAATTCGACATCGACGTCGGGACCCGGCAATCCCAGCACCTCGGCGCCGAAGGAATGATACTGGCGGTAACGTCCCTTCTGCGGCCGCTCGTGCCGGAACAGCGGCCCGCTGTACCATAACCGCTGCGGCCCGTTGTACAGCAGGTTGTGTTCCAGCGCGGCACGCACCGTCGGTGCAGTGCCCTCCGGGCGCAACGAGAGCTCGTCGCCGTTCATCGCATCGACGAACGAATACATCTCCTTTTCGACGATGTCGGTGACCTCACCCACGCCGCGCACGAACAACTCCGTGCGCTCCACGATCGGCGTGCGGATATTACGATAACCGTACTGCCGGAATACCCCGCGCACCGTGTCTTCGAAAAATTCCCACAGCGGCGATTGGTCCGGCAAAACATCGTTCATCCCGCGGATGGCTTGGATTTTATTCGACATCGATTGAACGGCAGCGGCGGTCACTGCACCTTCGCCACGGCAGGCGCGGGCGCCGGCTCCGGCGTGGCATAGTTTTTATGGACGTATTGCTCGACCAGCGACTGAAACTCGGCCGCGATATGGTCGCCCTTAAGGGTAACCGCCTTGACGCCGTCGATGTAAACCGGCGCCACCGGATTTTCCCCCGAACCCGGCAGACTGATGCCGATATTGGCGTGCTTGCTCTCGCCCGGCCCGTTGACGACGCATCCCATCACGGCGACGTGCATGTTCTCGACGCCCGGATAGTTACCGCGCCACAGCGGCATCTGCGCGCGCAAATAGGTTTGTATATTGTCGGCCAGTTCCTGGAAGAACGTGCTGGTCGTGCGCCCGCAACCGGGACACGCGATGACCAGTGGCGTAAAAGCACGCAATCCCATCGTCTGCAAAATCTCCTGCGCCACCACGACCTCGCGCGTGCGATCGCCGCCCGGCTCCGGCGTCAGCGACACGCGGATGGTATCGCCGATGCCTTCCTGCAGCAGCACGCCCATGGCCGCCGTCGAGGCGACGATGCCTTTCGACCCCATACCCGCCTCGGTAAGACCCAGATGCAACGGGTAATCGCATTGCGCCGCAATGTCGCGATAGACGGCGATCAGGTCCTGCACGCCGCTCACTTTGCACGACAGCACTATGTTTTTCGCGGCCAAACCAAGCCCTTCGGCCTGCCGCGCGCTGTCGAGCGCGGACGCCACCAGCGCCCTGCGCGTCACCACTGCCGCGTCCTGCGGTTCGACACTGCGCGCATTCTCATCCATCATGCGCGCGATCAACTCCGGATCAAGACTGCCCCAGTTCACACCGATGCGCACCGGCTTCAGGTACTTGCAGGCAAATTCGATCATGGTTGCGAACTGCTCATCGCGCTTCGAACCGCGTCCCACGTTGCCCGGATTGATGCGCAACTTGGCCAGCGCTTCAGCGCACGCCGGGTGCTGCGTCAGCAGCCGGTGTCCATTGAAATGAAAGTCGCCGACCAGCGGAACATCGACGCCCTTGGCGGCGAGGCGCTCGCGAATGTACGGAACCGCCGCGGCCGCCTCCGCCGTATTGACGGTAATACGCACCAACTCCGAACCCGCCCGCGCGAGGGCCGCAACCTGCGCGACGGTGGCGGCGATGTCCGCGGTATCGGTATTGGTCATCGATTGCACGACAATCGGCGCGCCGGCGCCGATAACGACTCCGCCCACCGACACCTGGCGCGCAATGCGGCGCGGCTTGACTCCGTACATCGCCGTTATTCCAGGGTCAAACGCGCAACGTCAACCTTGGTATAAGGCGCAAGATTGACGGGTTGTTGGTTATGCGTCAGGCGCACTCCGCTCGCATTGCCGACCACGAGAGACAGCGGCGGCAGACCGCTGACCGCCTGCTCGCTACCCGCGGCATTCAGCTGCGAGAAAATTTTGCGTCCGTTGCGATCCCTGATCTCGACCCATGACTCCTGCTCGAAGCGAAAGCGCACGAGCTGCTCGCCGGGTTTAGGATCCGCACTTGCCGCCGTAACCGCAGGCGGCGGCATGTCACGCGATTTACTTTGCTGGACCGCGGACGCATCGGTGTTCGGCGCTCGCGCAAACTCATCAGCCTGGCGCGCGACCGGCACCGCAATGGGCGCCGTCTCCTGCACCGGATTCACCTCGGCCATCACTTGCGGCGCCGGCAATTCGACCTGGCTCGACTTTACGGTCGTGTCATTTGCTTCATCAGGATAAAACTCGAACAGGATGACCGGTATCAGCAGCGCAATCGCGCCAATCGCATATTTATGCCACTTGAACGTGCGCTCTCGCGGAAACGGAATGTCCGCCGATAGCGGCATTTTCGGGCTGGAAGACGCTGCCGGCGCCAATTCCCTCCCCGCATTGGTCAGCAACAACGCGGCGTCGAGATTAACCAGGCGCGCGTAGTTGCGGATAAAACCGCGCACGAACACGGTACCCGGCAACCGCCGGTAATCGCCGGACTCCAGCGCATCAACCTGCCACGCGGACAGCTTGAGTTGGCGCGCAATGTCGGCGACGCTGAGCCCGCGACTTTCCCGCGCGGCGGCGAGCAAAGTGCCGGTCGGCGGCGCGGTCGGCGCGGCAAGAACCTCGTCGCTCATTCGTACTGGCCGGCGTCCAAAGCGCGCCTCTCGCGCGATTCCGGAAAATTCTTGCGCAACTGAAAGCCAAGGCTCGCCTCGCCGTTGCGATCGCCGAGCGCGCGCTCCACCCGCAACGAAAGCCACAGCAGTTCGGCCGTCGACTCGCCCTCCCGCTGTATACGCGCGAGATAAGACTTGGCCTCGGGATAATTTTTGCGCTTGTAGGCCATATCCGCCATCTGCAACAGCGCCTGAGGCTGCGCCGGGCGCACCTTGAGCGCCTTCTGGAAATAATCGTCCGCCGCCGCGAGGTCCCCCGCCTGGCGCGCGCAGATGCCGGCGTTGACCCACGATTTGTCCGGCGTGGCGTAGAGCGGATTGCGCAGGGCCGCAATAAAGTACTTGATCGACTCCTGTTCGCGCTTGCGCTGGCAGAGGAACCACCCATAATTGTTGTTGATATCGGAATCGAGCGGGCTGATACGCACCGCGCGCTCAAAACTGGCCTCCGCCGCCTTGTCGTCGCGTAATTCCATATAGACTAATCCGAGCACGCCGAGAGCGGGCACGAAATTCGGATCGGCCTTCAGCGATTCGCCCGCTTCCTGCAGGGCAACCCCGTAGTTGCCGAGTTCGAGGTAACCGGCGGCCAGTTCGGCGTGTATGCGCGCGCGCGCCTGTTCGTTTGAATCGACGACGGCCTTGGGTGTGTAGCTCGCCGCATCCGGGCCCGTGTTTGCGCAGCCGGCGACCAGCAGCAGCAAGCCCGCCGTAATCAGTCGTTTCATAAGAGCCTCATACCGTTGCCGCAGCGGGGCGCCGCTCGCCCCGCCGTGTTTTGTCCTGCACCTGGCCCGCGAGTTGCCCGCATGCGGCGTCAATGTCGTCGCCGCGCGTTTTGCGCACCAGGGTCGTGAATTCCGCCTGCATCAATACATCGCGAAAACGCGCGACTGTCGCCGCGTCCGACCGCGCATAGCCCGATTGCGGAAACGGGTTAAACGGAATCAGATTGATTTTGCACGGCACGTGTTTCAGGAGTTTTATCAGCTGGCGCGCCTGCTCGATACTGTCGTTCACGCCCGCGAGCAAAACGTATTCAAAAGTAATGAAATCACGCGGCGCCTTGTCGAGGTAGCGCACGCAGGCCGCGAGCAGATCCTTGAGTGGATATTTTTTATTGATCGGCACCAGTTGGTCGCGCAAGGCATCCGTCGGCGCGTGCAACGACACCGCCAGCGCCACCGGGCACGCATCACGCAAGCGGTCCATCGCAGGCACCAGCCCGGATGTGCTCAACGTAACGCGCCGCCGCGACAGTCCGTACGCGTCGTCGTCCAGCATCAACTGCAACGCAGCGACCACGTTGTTCAAATTGGCCAGCGGCTCGCCCATGCCCATCATGACGACGTTGGTTATCGGGCGCGGCGATGCCACGCCGCGGCCCAGCGCGCGGTTCGCGAGCCACAACTGGCCGATAATCTCGGCGACGGTCAGATTTCGGTTGAACCCCTGGCGTCCGGTCGAGCAGAACGGACATTCAAGCGCGCATCCCGCTTGCGAAGATATGCACAGAGTGCCGCGATTGCGCTCGGGTATGAACACGGTCTCGATGGCGTTGCCGGTGCTCACATCGAGCAGCCATTTGCGCGTGCCGTCGGCGGCGGTGGTGTCGCGCGCGACGCGCGGCGCATGGATCGCGGCGATTTTTTTCATCTGCTCGCGCGATGCCTTCGAAATATCCGTCATGGCATCGAAGTTATCGACGCCGCACTGATGCACCCAGCGCATCAATTGCCGTGCGCGGAAGGGCTTCTCGCCCAATTCAGCACAAAACTGCGCGAACCCGGTGCGTTCAAACTCGAGCAGATTGACGGTCATGACCGCAGCGCTAACGTGAATAGATATTGAGCGAAGGAAAAAAGTAGGCGATCTCGCCCCTGGCGGTGTCGACCCCATCCGAACCGTGCACGGCATTGGCGTCTATGCTTTGAGCAAAATCGGCGCGGATCGTTCCTTTGGCCGCTTTTTTCGGATCGGTCGCGCCCATCAGGTCGCGATTTTTCTGAATCGCGTTCTCGCCTTCCAGCACCTGTACCACCACCGGCCCTGAAATCATGAAATCGACGAGATCTTTGAAAAAAGGACGCTCGCGGTGCACGGCGTAAAACCCCTCGGCATCCTGCCGCGAGAGGCGCAGCATGCGCGACGCAATGACTTTGAGGCTGGTGGCTTCGAAGCGGGCAACTATCTGGCCGATCACATTATTGGCAACCGCATCCGGCTTAATGATTGAAAGTGTACGTTCTACTGCCATGCCGCTTCCTTTGTGTATGAATTTTAAGGCTAATTTGTAAGAATACCACGATAAGGCTTTGTTATAAAGCCGTTGGGAGCGATTTTACTTCGGGCCCAGCACCGAAGCGGGCTCCCAGCACGGCTCGATACCGGGCTCATCCCGCCGCGCGCTGAACGCGGTATCGATACCGATCCCCGGCACGTAGACCAGCGCGTCTCCGCAAAATAGCAAAGGCAGGCGCTCCCGCAGCCACGGCGGCAAATGCGCCTCCTGCAGCAGATTTTTGAGGCTGCGGCGCGGCCGCCGGGCATGCGGACGCAGACTTTCGCCGCCCTGCCGGACACGCACGGTTACCGGCGCTGCCTGTAA
>JAYVME010000144.1:0-5436 GCA_043759115.1 Betaproteobacteria bacterium
AGCCGTCCGGCAGCCACTTCTTGCCGAGCGCGCGCGCGACGTCGAGCAGCACGCCGCGGCCGACCATTTTCTCCTTGGTCTTCTCGATGCCGCCTTTCAACGCACCGGCACTCGTCACGTTGCGGCAATCGTAGCCGTTCCACATGAAGTCGTAGTACATGATGTGGCCGAGGCCGTCCCATTGCGTGCCGCATTGCAACGGCATGATGATAATGTCATCGGTGCCGCGGATTTTTCGGTGATCGAGCACGCCCGAATAAGCATCGGTGCCGGTGCGCGTCATCAGGTGGATCGGGTTGAAGCGGCCGAGCGCCGGGTACTTGGTCTTGCCGCCCTGCGGCCCGCTCTGATCGTAATTCAACGCGAGCGAAATCACCTTGCCGCGCGTCACCAGTTGCGCCGCCTCGACAATCGCAGCGGGCGTCACGAAATTAAGTGTGCCGATTTCGTCGTTTTTCCCCCAGCGGCCCCAGTTCTTCAGGCGCTTGGCCGCCGCATGGACGTCCTTGCGCGTGAGCTTGCGATGTTTTTTATCGATGGTGTTCTTGATTTTCGGAATGCGTGCCGCCATGGTGCCCTCTTTTCAAAATCGGTTTTTTGGAAATGGTTTTCGCGTGCAAGGGGGATATTACTCGATATTCGGGTGCGGCAATCGACCAGCCGGCGCCGCCGCGCCGCCAGCTTCAAGTCGGCGGTTTTTTTCCCGGCGTTTCGCAGAAAAACCTGACGGTCGCCACGTCCGGCCGGTCGCCCGGCGAATCACCGAATGCGATCTGGCCATCGCCGTATAACTCGAACTCCTCGCGGCGCAAGCCGATTTCCTTGCGCCCGGTGATCGTCACGTAAGTGCCATTAGTGCTGCGATCGACCAGCACGAATTTGTCCTTGCGTTTGTCAATGCGCGCATGATTGCGCGATGCCATCGGGTCGTCGATCATGATGTCGTTGGTTTCATCGCGCCCGATCGACAGCGAGTCGCGAAAAACCAGCTTCTTGTTGCGATACTCGATGCGCAGGCGCGATTCGACCAGTTCCGAGAGGCTGCCCGCGCGCCCGGGCACCAGCGTTTCGAGCCCGCCATCCTGCCAGGTGATTTCATGGACGTCGATGGCGTTGGCCTTGCCTTTGACCGGCATGGCGGTCAATTTGCGCGCCCGCGAATTCAGCGGCGCCGACAACTGTGCCGCCGTCGCGCCGGTCATGGTGATGTGACCGGCGGTGGCCAATCCCGCGATGCGCGCCGCGATATTAACGGTGTCGCCATACACGTCATGGCCTTCGCGCAGGACGTTGCCATAATGAAATCCGATGCCGATGGTGATCTTGGCCTTGCCGCGCTCCGCCGGCCGCTGCGCGATACGCATTTGCATCTCGCACGCCGCCTGCGCCGCCGCATCCGCGCTCGGAAATGCGCACATCGCGCCGTCGCCGATGGTTTTGATCACCCAGCCGCCGTGCTCGCGTGTGGCGTCGCCGAGTATCTGCAGGCAGGCCTTGACCTGCTCGAACGCGCCCGTATCGCCCATTTTTTCGTACAGGCGCGTGCTGTCGCTCACGTCGGCGAACAGCACTGCAAGCATGGCTTTCTCGCGCGCCATCGGGCATCGATCCTTTTGCTTCCGGTCTCTGGGCGGTATGCAATATGATATACTGAACGTTCACCCAGCGTCCAAACCCGCCTTGATTACCCGAAAATCGGCACCGCGTCAGTCGCCCAATCAGTCACCCATCTTCCGGCGCGGGCCGGCGCGCGAAAAATAGATGAAATTCGTCGTGTCTGTCATGCAGCGCGCCGCCGGGGCCGCGAATGCCGTGCGCAACGTCGGCGAATTTGCGCGGCTGGAAGACGCCATCGCCGCGGCCAAGCAGGTCGTGGATGCCGCGTTGAGCCGCGCGTACGCGCAAGGCATGACCGCGGAGCACCTGTTTACACAGTACCGGGAGTCAGCGGAAGCGCCGTATATTTTTCGCGACGACGAACAAACCATGAATGCGGGCAGCTTCAATCATTTCCAGTACGCGAAGACGCGCAGCGACGAAATGTGCGCGGGACCGCATTAGTCCGGAGATTGCACGCGACGCCTGGTGTGATCAAGAATCATTTCACTCGGCCTTGATCCCGGCCGCCTTGATGACCTTGCCCCACTTCGCGATCTCGGACTTGATATAAGCGGCGAATTCGCCGGGCGTGCCGCCGACCGGCTCGAACCCCTGCAAGATCAGTTTGTCGCGGGTTTCCGCCACGCCGAGAATTTTCACGATCTCGCCGTGCAGCGCCGCGACTATGCCGCGCGGCGTTTGCGCCGGCGCGAGCACGCCGTACCACGTCGATGCCTCGTATCCCTTCAACGATTCACCGACGGTCGGCAGCTCGGGCATCGCCGGCGAACGCCGTGCGCTGGTGACTGCGATCGCACGCAACTTGCCCGACCGCACATGCGGCATCGCGGCGGGCATGGTAGCGAACATCAACTGCATCTGTCCGCCCAGCAAATCCGTCAGCGCCGGACCGCCGCCTTTGTACGGGATGTGCACCATTTTTACCCCTGCGATGTTGTCGAACAACTCGCCGGCGAGATGCGACGAGCTGCCGAGTCCGGCGGATGGATAGTTAAGTGCGGCGGGTTTCGCCCTGGCGAGCGCCACCAGATCGGCCACCGTTTTCACCGCCAGTGACGGATGCACGACGAGGATATTGGGCGTAGACGCAACGAGGCTCACCGGCTCGAAATCCCTGACCGGATCGTACGCAAGCTTCGCGTAGAGGCTGACGTTGATCGCATTCGGCGCGACGTTGCCCATCAGGATCGTGTAACCGTCGGGCGCGGACCTCGCCGCGATCTCGCTACCGATGCTGCCCGCCGCGCCGCCGCGATTATCGATGACCACCGTCTGGCCGAAATTTTTCGCCAGTTTTTGCGCGACCATGCGTCCGACGATATCGGTGCCGCCGCCGGGCGGGTACGCGACGATCATGCGGATCGGCTTCGTCGGATAGGCCTGCGCATGCACGGCCGTAGCCGCGGCGAAAATACAAAGGATGAAGGATGAAGGATGAAATTTCCAAAACTCGGCCCCCTACCTGAATGTGCCGGGATCGCATTTGCCTTTTCCTTCATCCTTCCGCCTTCATCCTTCATCCTTCATCCTTCATCCTTCATCCTTCATCCTTCATCCTTTTCTTTACTTACCCCGCCAACGGCAGCTTGATGATTTTTCCACCCGCCGCGGCACGCTGTATCGCCAGTGTGACTTCCAGATTGCGGCGCGCGTCCTGCGCGGTCGCATGCACGCACGGCCTGCCCGTCGCCAGATGGTCGAGCCAGGCGCGCGTCTCGTTGGCAAGCGGGCCCCAGAAGTCCCCGAGCGCCCACTCGCCGGGCGTGCCGCTCGACAGGAACACCATGTTGACGTTGTGATCAGGCAGATAGACATGCGGCACGCCCTGGTTGCTGTACATCAACTGATCGGTATGATCGTCGTCCAGGATTATCACGCCCTCGGTGCCGAGGATTTCAACGCGTGCCGCGTGGCCTAACGCCGGATATTTTTCCGGCAGCGCGTAACTCACGCCGAGATTGACCACGGCGCCGTCCGCATACGTCACGATCGACCAGTTCACGTCGTCGACATCGTGGCCGGCGGCTTTGAGGACGCCGGTCTGTCCGCGCGCGAAAACTTCCACCGGCGCGTTGCCCTCCAACAACCAGTTCATGAGATCGACGTAGTAGGTAAGCGCATCCACCACCGGGGTCGCTGCGGGATTGCGCTTCATCATCGCCAGCGCCTGCGCTCGCGAATTGAACACGCGCGCGGCGCCGCCGACGATCTTGCCGACCCTGCCCTGAATGATCTGCTCTTTCGCCACCAGATAACGATCTTTGAAGCGACGGCTGTAACCCACGCGCAGGCTCACGTTCGCCTTGGTCGCCGCGGCGATGATGCGGTCCGCATCCGCAAGATTCAGCGCGATGGGCTTTTCCACCAGCACCGGCTTGCCGAGTTCGATCGCCTTTAACACCGGCGCGAGATGTTCGCCCTCGCTGGTGGAAACGATGACCGCGGTGACTTCCGGCCGCGCGATGATTTCGTCGTTGTTCGCCGACGCAAACTGCGCACCGACTTCCCGCGCGAGCTTTTGCGCCGCACCGAGATTGGCATCCGACACGGCAATGAAATTCACTGCCGGGTGCGTTGATGCGAGTTTGGCGCGCAGCGTGCCGATGCGGCCCGAACCGACGACGGCAAGCCCGATTTGTTTGCGTTCGATGACTGACCCCTCTCAAGATGTACGCCAGGTAACCGCCGATGAACGCCGATAAACGCTGATGAAATACAAAAACACAGACCGCCCACGATGGGTAATTCGGGCAGATCGATTTTGTTAGGGTAACCCGTTCTTGATCTTATCCGCGTTCATCGGCGTTCATCGGCGGCTGCCACTTGTCTAGTCGATCTTCAGATTGAGCGTCTTGATGACCCTGCCCCACTTCGCGGCCTCGGCCTTTGCTCCATGGTGATGCCCGTCATGGATTTAAAAAGCTCAGCGGATAGATGAATGGTGCCGCCCGCGCCGAACGGCACCACCATGCGGATGGGCTTCACCGGAAACCGCGGCGTGTCGGCGGCGACGGCAGTGCCCGCCGCGCCGGTGCATAGGATTTCGGTCAGCAGCCGTTTCAAGGTCGAACGTCCTGCATTATGATCTGCGCACCGGCTACCGCCGTCTGACTGGAAATTAGATGAACCATATCGAACCCGGACTCTACCTGCGTTACGAACCAACCACCGCGACCGTACCACTGATTGTAGACGTATCGCGCAGCGGGCGCGAGTATCCGCGGGAGTACCGCTCGCCGTTGCCATTCACCACCGTGCACGACAACGTGTCGATGTATGTCGAGGATCTGTACGCGGGTGCACCGCAGGCCGGCGCAACGTTGCTCTACTGCATGTTTCCGAATACCTGGGTCGACGTCAACCGCGACGAACTCGACATGGACCCGGCGGTTGTCGACGGCGCGTGGCCGGTGGCATTGAAGCCGACGCCGCGCACGCTCGAAGGCCTGGGGCTCATCAAAAGCAAATCGCGCTACGGCGAACCGTTTCAGGAGCGCAAACTCAGCGTGGCGGAAATCGAGGAGCGCCTCGAAAAATACTACCGGCCCTATCACGCCGAATTAAAGCGCATCGTCGAGGATCTTTACGCGCGCTTTGGCGTGGTGCGCCAGATTTCCTGCCATTGCATGTCGGCGGTCGGCGCGCCCACGCATCCCGATGCCGGCAAGCCGCGGCCAGATTTCTGCATCGGCGATCTGCACGGCAAGACCGCATCACCGGAATTCCGCGCGCTAATCGTCGACACGCTAAAGCGCCTCGGCTACAGCGTGACAGTCAACGAACCGTACGTCGGCAATGTGTTGATCGCCCGCAACA
>JAYVME010000145.1:0-5430 GCA_043759115.1 Betaproteobacteria bacterium
ACTTTCCTGCAACTGCAAAGCCGCATTACCGGGCTCGAGAACGCGATTGCGGACCGGCGCGAGTTTTACAACGAATCGGCCAACATCAACAACGTGCGCGTCGAGCAATTTCCGGACGCGATTATCGCCGGCATGTTCAATTTCAAGCAGGCGCAGTTGCTCGAATTCGATGCGGCCGAAAAAAGCGACGCCGACGTCAAAGAACTGTTCAAATAACGCCGCGCGCGGATTCTCCGGCACATGCGCGGCTGGTTGCGTATTCATTCGACCAATGGGCTGACCGGCGGCGTCCACCTGGCCATCCTGGCGGTCGCCGCGCACACCCAGTCGGCTGCGCTCTGGCCTTATGCGCTGGGCGCCATGTCGCTGGTCAGCTTTGCTGCATGGGTCGGCAATTATCGCCGGCTGCGCCAGGTCGAAGACACCCCGCTGTCCAATATCGGGACGGCGGCCCAGGGTTACGTTGAACTCACCGGCCGCGCCGAAGTGCCAGGCGGCACGCCGCTGACGTCCAGGCTGACCAACCTGCCGTGTGTCTGGTTTCAGTACGAAATCTACGAAAAATCATCCGACGACAAATGGTCGTTGCAGGACTCCGGTGTCAGCGACGATCCGTTCGTGATCAGGGACGCCAGCGGACAATGCGTAATCGACCCCGAAGGCGCCGAAGTCGCCTGCGCGCGCAAGGAAACCTGGACCCGCGGCGACACCCGCTACGTCGAGTGGCTGCTACTGCCACGGGAACTTATTTATGCGATCGGCGACTTCGTCACCGTCGGCGGCCCGAACAGCGATCTCAATGTTGATGCCGATGTCGGCGCACTGCTCGCGGACTGGAAAAAGAACCCGCCCGAACTGCGCCGGCGTTTTGATCTGAATCAGGACGGCACGCTCGATCTCAAGGAATGGGCGCTGGCGCGGCGCCAGGCGCGGCGCGAAGTGGAAGCGCGGCATCGCGATATCCGCATGAGCGACGGCACGCATGTTCTGCGCGCACCGGCGGATGGCCGCCTCTTCCTCATCTCCAATTACCTGCCGGCCCGGCTGCGCCGCACCTATCTCCTGTGGGCGTGGACGCACGCGCTGATATTCATCGCCGCCGGGGGCGGCGCATTTGCGCTGCTGTAGAAAATCAATATTGAATGGTAAAGTTGGAACCCGGCACGACACGCGTTCCCGCACAATCATCCACACCTGACAACTCACCCTCATGACCAACACCGATATGCGCACCGATACCGTACTGGGCCTCAGCGCTCACGGCTTCCACAAACTGTTCTATACCGACTGGGGCGACCCGGCCAGCCAGCGCGTCGTCATCTGCGTGCACGGCCTGACGCGCAACTGCCGCGATTTCGATTTTCTGGCGCAGGCGCTCGCCGGCGCATGCCGCGTGGTGTGCCCCGACGTCGCGGGTCGCGGACGCAGCGACTGGTTATATAACAAGGACGATTACAGCTACCCGCAATACATGGCCGACATGAACGCGCTGATCGCGCGCGTTTCCGCCTGGCCCGCGGCTGCCGGCTGGTTGGGTAAACTCGCGAACTTTCTGACCCGGCGTTACGGATCGCGCTCAATCTACTGGGTGGGCACCTCGATGGGCGGCATGCTCGGTATGCTGCTCGCCTCGCGCCCGAATTCGCCCATCCGCAAGCTGGTCGTCAACGATGTCGGGCCGCTGATTCCCAAAGCGTCGCTCGAACGTATCGCAACGTACGTCGGCAAGGATCCACGCTTCAAAACGTTCGCCGAACTCGAGGTCTACGTGCGCCAGGTCTCGGCGCCCTTCGGACCGCTGACCGACGCCCAATGGCACCACCTGACGCTGCACGGCGCGAAGCAGCACGCGGATGGCAGCTGGGGCATGTGCTACGACCCCGATCTCGCCGCGCCGTTTCGCAAAGGTCCGCCGCAGGACGTCGACCTGTGGACCTACTGGGACACCATTACCTGCCCGACACTCGTACTGCGCGGCGCTGAATCCGATTTGTTGCTGAAAGCGACCGCTGAAGAAATGCAGAAACGCGGACCGCACGCGCGGCTGGTTGAGTTTGCCGGCATCGGCCACGCGCCGATGATAATGGCGGAAGATCAGATCGCGGTGGTCAGGGAATTTCTGCTCGCGCCGGAATAGCGCGCACCACCTACGGAAAGCTGGTGAATTCGTCGAGCGAAATCCGTCCGTCGCGATTTTTGTCTATCTTGCTGAAGTTCTGCTCGAGCACCGCATCGCCCTTGACTTCATCGGGTGTGAGGTAGCCGCTGCGATCGCGGTCAAGGATGTAAAACTCGCGCGGCGTCAGCGTCGCCGGCCTGTCTTTCCCCGCCTTCACGCCATCGCGCGCGCTGCCGGCATCGCTGCCGGCATCGCCGCCGGCCAGCCGGTCGAACATTTGCTGACCGCCGATGATCAGGAATAACACCAGCGCACCGGCCGCCATCCACGTCAATTGCGACATCGACGGACGATGGCTCAGCGCCGCTTTGCGGTCGAGCAGCAAATTTTTCTCCATCTGCGGTGTCAGTGTATCTTCGGCCGGGCCGCCCGCGGTTGATGCGAGTACGGCGGCGACCGGGGACAGCGCCGGCGCAACGTAGGCCTCGCCGGTAAACATGGCCTTCCATTCCGGCACCGTTTGCGGCCGCTTCTTTTCGTCGACTTCCAATCCGCGATTGATGCCGTGAAGAAAGCCCGTGGTAAAGCGATCGCGCGCCGTATTCAGCGTCGCCAGCACCGGGTCGTCTGTCAGGCGCGTCACTACGTCGGGCGGATTGTCGCCGACCACCGCGCGATAAAGCACGGCCGACAGCGAATAAATGTCGGTCCATGGGCCCTGATTGCCGTCTTTGGAATACTGTTCGAGCGGCGCGTAACCCGGCGTGAGAATGGAAGTCATGGTGCGCGTCGTACCACCGGTCGCCAGCCGCGCCGCGCCAAAATCGAGCAGCACCGGCACGCCGGTATCGCGAATGAAAAGGTTGGAGGGTTTGATATCGCGATGCAGGAATCCTGCTTCGTGCACCGCATGCAGCCCATCGAGCAGCGGCATGAGAATACGCATGAGCAGCTGTTCATCGGGCTGCGGAATACGCCTGAGCATCTGGTTTAGTGACAGGCCGGATTCGTAATTCATCACCATATAGGCGGTGCCGTTGGCCTCGAAGTAGCGGGTGACGGCAACAATGTTGGGGTGGATGAACTTGGCGAGCAGCCGCGCCTCCTGCAGGAAGCGATCGAGGCCCCATTTATAGTTGTGTTCGGTGCCGGAGCTGACGGGAACGATGCAGCCGTCGAGCGCGCGCACCGCGAGCTCGACCGGCAGATACTCCTTGATGGCGACCTTGAGTTCGAGATGCGTATCGTAGCCGAGATAAGTCATGCCGAAACCGCCCGCGCCCAGCACGGACTCCAGCCGGTACTCGAGCAGCATCGAGCCCAGCGGCAGCGCGTTACGGTAATTCAGTATTTCGACCATTTCCGATGCGCCAAATCAGCAATCACAACCCGACAACCCGTGCCGTTAATTGTGAATCTTCCTGCATCATCGCTGAAAATGCAGCGAAATCCAAGCGGAAGGCACCGCTGCGGGCCTATCGGCGTACACCGCAGAATGAAATTCCACGCGGCGAGGGGTCACGGCTGGCGTGATTTGCCGGTGAACATTTTTTTTCTGTATTCCCACAGCTCCCCGAGCGATATACGACCGTCATGGTTGGCATCCACCGCGGAGAAATTTTTATCGACCGCGGGAAACCTCCCGCGCACCTCGTCGGGAGAGAGGTATCCGTTGCCGTCGCGGTCGGCGGCGATAAATTCCTTTTTCAGCGCAAACGGTATTTCTCCCGCGGCGTCCGCCCCGCTGCCGCGCCGCGTGTCAGGCGGCAACTCCGGCAACGTTTTAGGTTCCGCCGATGGCGTTGCAACCGGCGGCACCGTCGTTATCGGTGCTGGCGCAACTTCAGACTGCGGCGCGGCAACGGGCGGCACCGCTCCGTCCGGCTGTCCCATTTCCCCGGCAATGCCGTCCTTTTCAAGAAATTGCTCAAGTTCGCGCAGAGATACCACACCATCGTGGTTAACATCGATCTCGTCAAACTTGACGGCGAAACGCGGCAACCGCCTGGCCATCTCCTCGCGATTCAAGTCGCCGCTGTGATCCACGTCCGCCGCTTCAAAACGCTGCGTTAACTGACGCTGAAGTTCGGCTGACGGCTGGCCTTGCGACGCCCCGCGCTGCTGCAGATCACGCTCCATCGCGCGTTGTTTCAGAAATATCGCGACCGCCAGCACCATGACGAATATGAACGCCCCACGCCGCAGCCATTTCCAGCGTTTGCGCGTGATAAGACCCGAGCGTGGTGCGCGCTCGGTTGTAACCGCCGCCGATGACGCCTTTGGCGTGACACCGGCGGGCGGCGCACCGCTCGCGCGCGGGGTCGGCGCCTCGCTATCGACGGCGCCGCGATTGAGCGCCGACATCGGCGTGCGTCCGCTGAAGAGTTCGCGCCAATCGGCCACATTTTGCGGCCGCAGCTTTTCGTCGAGCTTCAATCCCCATTCGACGGCCCTCAGGAAGCGCTCGTCGTAACGCGTGCGCGCTGCGTTCAAGGCCGCCGGCACGCCATCCGATTTCATGCGCTTGACCGCGTCGGGCGGATTCTCGCCCGTCACCGCGCGATACATCACGCCCGCTAGCGCGTAGATATCGGACCACGGCCCTTGATTGCCATCGCTCGAATATTGTTCAAGCGGCGCGTAACCGGGCGACACGATGGCAGTGAGGCTTTTCGACAAACGGCCTGCGAGCAATCGCGACGAACCGAAGTCAATCAGCACCGGTGTACCGTTCTCGCGCAAAAAAACATTCGACGGTTTAATATCCCGATGCAAAAATCCGGCGTGATGCACCGCCTGCAATCCATCGAGTATGGGCAGCAGTATCTTCTTGAGAGTGGCCTCGTCGGGCATCGGCAAGCGCTTGAGATACTGGTGCAGCGATTCCCCCGCTTCGTAATCCATCACCATGTAACTGGTGCCGTTAGCTTCGAAGTAGCGATTGACGCGCACAATGTTGGGATGACTGAATTTGGCGAGCGTGCGCGCTTCCTGGATAAAGCGCTCGAGCCCCCACTTGTAGTTGTATTCGTGCTCGGTGTTGACCGGCACCACGCTGCCGTCGAGCGCGCGCACCGCGAGTTCGCCCGGCAGGTATTCCTTGATCGCGACATGTTTTTCAAGGTTACTGTCCCAGCCGAGATAAGTCATGCCGAAACCGCCTGCGCCCAGCACCGATTCCAGACGATACTCATGCAGCCGCGAGTTCAGCGGCAGTGCGTTACGGTATGTCGTGTCCTCGGCCACGGTAGCGAGCCCCTTCTTAAGCCCAGCGCCAGTCACGGAACTGGTCGCGCAGCGCGGCCTTCATC
>JAYVME010000146.1:0-12056 GCA_043759115.1 Betaproteobacteria bacterium
CGGAGAACGCGAGCTTCGCTCCAAACGCTTTGCGCGCTTCTTCCGCGCTCTCGGGCCTCGTGGTGCACACCGCAGTCAGCTCGACATCCGGGCTAGCCAGCAGCGCCGGAAAGTGCGACTGCGATGCCCAGGTCGAACGAACGTTTGCTCCGATAAATCCCAGGCGAATCTTGTTTGCCATGAAGCGCGCATCTCAGAGTGGTTACGGCCTGCATTATTGCAGAGATCGCGTGTGACGATGCTGGTGGAGCCCGTGGGCAACGATAACAAGGGATAGACAAGTCCTTGCCTCCAAAGCCAGTGTTCCTGAAATTACCGATTCTCGCAGGCTCCAAGCACCGCCCACGCCTGGGAGAGTAAACGCGCACGCGTCGGAACGCATTTCATCTTCCAGGCTAACGCAGATCCGGCTTGAGACCCGCGTCTTTGATCACCTTCGCCCACTTCGCGGTTTCATCGCGTATTTCCTGCGCGAACCTGATTGGCGTGTTGCCCACCGGTATGCCGCCGTCCTGGGTGATGCGCGCGACGATGTCGGGTTGATTCAACACGGCGACGGTTTCTTTGTGCCATAGCGCGATGATCGCCGCGGGCGTGCGCGCCGGCGCCGCCAATCCGTACCACGACATCGATTCGAAGCCGGGAAACCCCGATTCATGAAACGTCGGCATGTCGGGGAGTGCTACGCTGCGTTCGAGGCTCGCGGTACCCAGCGCACGCAGGCGGCCGGACTTGATGTGCGGCAGGAACACGGCCGGATTCGCGAACATCAAATCGGCTTCGTTGGAGAGCACGCCGAGCAACGCAGGGCCGGCGCCTTTGTACGGAATGGTGATGATGTCGATGCCGGTAATGAGCCTGAACAATTCCATCGACAACATGCCCGCCGAACCCGTGCCCGATGACGCCCAGCGCAGCTTGCCGGGATTGGCTTTGGCGTACGGCGCAATCTCCTGTATTCGGTTGATCGGCATCGCGGTGCGCGCAACCAGCATGTTGGGCACGTTTGCAAATTTGGTGATCGGAATGAAATCCTTGATCGGATCGAAGGGCATTTTTTGCAGGCTGACGGTAACGGTCATCACCGCCACCGCCGCGACCAATAACGTGTAGCCATCCGGATTTGCGTTCGCGACAATTTCGCCGGCGATGACGCCGCCGCCCCCGCCGCGATTGTCGTACAGGATCTGTTGTCCCAGGCGGTCGGTGAGTTTGGCTGCGATCGGGCGGGCGACCATATCGGTACCGCCACCCGGTTGGAATGGGATAACCCAGCGTACAGGTTTATTCGGATAGGTGTCGGCAAATACGCTGCAACTAAAGAACAATGCAATGGCGGTTAATGTAGAAAGGATGAAGGATGAAGGCGGAAGGATGAATAATTTCAACCCTCGATCAAACCGCAGGATTGTTGCTCGCATCGCTGTTGATCTTCCCTTCATCCTTCCGCCTTCATCCTTCATCCTTCATCCTTCATCCCTAATTCCTACTCCGGCCTGGCGCCCGATGCCTTCACCGCTTCGCCCCACTTGACGATTTCGGTCTTGATGTAAGCAGCGAGTTCCGCCGGGGGCATCGACTTGGGCGCCATGCCGGCCGCGCCGATGCGGTCTCGAAGTTCCGGCGCCTTCAGCACCTCCGCGGTGTCGGCATGAACTTTCTCCGCGATGGCAGCAGGAATACCGCGGGGCCCGATGATGGCAAGCCAGTTGATCGCCTCGTATCCGGGCATGCCGGCCTCGGCAAGTGTGGGCACGTCGGGCGCTGTCGGAGAGCGCTGCAGTGAACTCACACCGATGGCGCGCAGACGGCCGGAGCGAATATGTGGCAATACGGCGTTGACGGTCGGCATGCTCATCTGTATCTGGCCGCCCAGCACGTCGATCAACGCCGGCGCCATGCTCTTGTACGGGACATGCACGATGTCGATCCCGGCAGTGCTCTTGAGCAATTCCATGCCGAGATGACTCGTGGGCGCGCCCGCTCCCGCGGAACCGTAACTCAACGCGCCGGGTTTCGCCTTGGCGAGCGCAATCAGTTCCTGCAGATTGCGCACCGGCAGCGACGGATGCGTCACCAGCATGCCAGGCCCCGATGCGACCAGCGTAATCGGCGTGAAATCGCGGATCGCGTCGAACGGCAGCTTGGGGTACAGGCTTACGTTTACCGTGAATGACGCCGAGATGAGTGCGAGCGTATATCCATCGGGCGCTGCGCGCGCCGCCAGTTCGCAGCCCACGATGCTGTTGGCGCCGGCGCGGTTGTCGATAACGATTTGCTGACCCCAGGCGTCCACCAGCCGTGGCACGAGCAGACGCGCCATCGAATCAACCGGCCCGCCTGCTGCGTACGGAACGATCAAGCGCACCGGGCGCGACGGGTACGCTTGTGATTGGGAAACGCCGGGGGCAAGAAAGACCAATCCCAAAAGAGCGGACAACAAAACCCTGGCCAAGGGCGCTGCAAGCGCGCCCGCGCCAGGCGCGATGACCCGTTTGCGACGATTGTTCATGCTTTCCCCTGGTAGGCGGCCATTATGCCAAATCACATAAAGGTCGGTAGACCGGCAAACTTTTTAGTAGCGGCAGGTGCAAATTTCCGCAACTGGGCTGGAAAGCCGTCCTGAATCGCCTTACTATCGGGTTCTATAACCGGATGAAACCACATTGACCTCAAAACCGGTTACACAAAATTTTAGAGACTCCTTTTCTTCGGTCCCCTATGATCTATCAGCCTTCCCGTCATCGCATTAAGTTCAGCGAAGTTGCCCTTGGTCAGCGGTTCTATGATCCCATCAGCGACGAATATTTCGTGAAACTGAGCGCCAATATGGCCGCCATGGTCACCGGCATTGGTGACGGCACGGTGCCGGACGAATTTGAAGCTGACGACGTCGTGGGCATCGATCATTAGTCGATCGAAAGTATATCGGCAATTTGATTCTCGACGTCGCCGGCCCCTACGCGTTACGCACTCTCAACCACCGCTGCCGGCACTAACTTGCCCGGCAGCAAACAGCCTTTGCGCGCGCGTCGCACAACGTATTTCTGCAATTCCGCACCGGCGACGCGCGCAATTTTTTCCTTGCCGTTGCGCGTCGTGCCCGCAACATTCACCGACTTGCCGTCGGAGAAGCCGACGCTTTTCATTTTTTCCTTGTCGTCGAGCCCCATCAGCGTGATGCCGCGTCCGCGCGCGAGCTCTTTCAACTCGGAAGCGTCGAACAACAGCATGCGGCCATTCCCGGAGAGGGTCACTGCCATCACGGGTTTTTCGGGAACGCGCGCGGGGCGCAGCACTTCGGCGCCTTCTTCCACCGTCATGAAAGTCTTGCCCGCGCGCACGCGCGAGAGCAGTTCTTCCGACTTGACGATGAAACCGTAGCCGCCCGAGTTCGCAACGAGGTAGCGGCGTCCCGGCTGTGCATCGATGACGTGCGCCAAGCGCGCGCCGGGCGCCAACTCGACCATCGACGTGAACGACACGCCGTCGCCCTTGCCGCCGGGAATCTCCGCCGCCTCCACGCTGAACGCGCGGCCGGTGGAATCGATCATCGCGATGGAATGAATCGAGCGCGTCTCAAAAACCGCATATGCCGCGTCGCCGTCCTTGTACGTGACGCCGGTCAGGTCGAGAGCATGACCCTGGCGCGCGCGCACCCAGCCGTTGCGCGAGACGAGAATGGTGAGCGGCTCATCCACGATCTGGCGTTCGAAGATCGCGCGGCCGGACTCTTCGATCACGGTGCGGCGGTCATCGCCGTGCTGCTTCGCGTCGTCACGGATTTCCTTGACGACGAGCTTGCGCATCTCGGTGTCGCTGCCCAGCAATTCTTTCAAGTCCTTGCGCTCGGTCTTGAGTTCCTTCAGTTCGTTCTGGATCTTGATGCCTTCGAGGCGTGCCAGTTGGCGCAGCCTGATTTCGAGTATGTCTTCCGCCTGGATGTCGGTGAGCTCGAACTGCTTGATTAGCGCGGGCTTGGGCTCGTCCGACTCGCGAATGGCTTTGATCACCTTCTCGATGTTGAGAAAGGCCGTGTTGCGGCCGTCGAGGATGTGAATGCGGCGGTCGACCTGGCCCAGGCGGAAATTGACGCGGCGCGTGACGGTGGCGACGCGGAACTCCGCCCATTCGCCGATGAGGTCGCGCAGGTTCTTGCGCCCCGGCCGGCCGTCGAGACCCAGCACCACGAGGTTGAGCGGGAAGTTTTCCTCGAGGCTGGTATGCGCGAGCATAAGCTGCATGAATTCGTCCGCATCCTGGCGCGACGAGCGCGGCTCGAGTACGAGGCGCACCTTGTTGGCCTTGTCGGATTCGTCGTTGACCTTCTCGAGTGCGCCCAATATCAGTTGCTTCAGGTTGGTCTGCGTGACCGTGACCTTGCCGTTCTTGTCCTTGGTTTTCGGATTGGTCATGTCCTCGATCTCGGACATGATGCGATGCGCCGACGTGGTCGGCGGAAATTCATAGACCACGATCTGCCACTGGCCGCGCGCGAGGTTCTCGACCTTCCAGCGGCAGCGCGCGCGCAGCGAGCCGCGCCCCGTCGTATAAGCTTCGATGATGGCCTGGCGCGGGCTGATAATCTGGCCGCCGCCGGGGAAATCCGGGCCTTTGATAATGTCCATTACGGCGGCGACGGTGGTCTTCGGATGGCGGACCAATTGAATCGCCGCCTCGGCCGCTTCGCGCATATTGTGCGGCGGCAGTTCGCACGCCATGCCGACCGCGACCCCCGATGCGCCGTTCAGCAGCAGCATCGGCAGGCGCGCGGGCAACAGTTCCGGCTCCTGCAGGCGCCCGTCGTAGTTAGTGGTGAAGTCGACGGTGTCCTGATCGATTTCGGAGAGCAGCAGATCGGCGAGCGGCGTGAGCCTCGCTTCGGTGTAGCGATACGCCGCCGCGCTGTCGCCGTCGGGCGAGCCGAAGTTGCCTTGACCATCGATCAGCGGATAGCGCAGCGAGAAATCCTGCGCCATGCGCACCAGCGCGTCATAAGTCGACGCGTCGCCATGCGGATGATATTTGCCGAGCACCTCGCCGACGATGCGCGCCGACTTGGTGTGCTGCACGCCGGAGCGCAGACCCAGCTCGTGCATCGCGTAGAGGATGCGGCGCTGCACCGGCTTCTGCCCGTCTTCGACATTGGGGATGGCGCGTCCGCGCACCACGCTCATGGCATAAGTGAGGTAGCTGCGCTCGGCGAACAACGCCATGTCGATGGAGTCGTCGCCGTTGCTTTTTGCGGCTGGATTCTGTGGCGGCTTTGCAGGCACCCTGTCCCCAACCGCGGCAGCGTCGGCAAAAAGATCCGGCGTTGCTTCGTCCGGCTGCCGGCCGCGCGCGCGTTTTTTGGCCGGCTGCTTCATACGTCAGCCTCGACCTGGTCGCCTTTTTCTTCCATCCACGCGCAGCGCGCCTCGGACTCGCGCTTGGACATCAGCATATTGAAAAGCGCCAGCGTGTTTTCGCGGTGCTCGATGCGTACTTGCAAGAGGCGCCGTGTGTCGGGGCACAGCGTCGTTTCCCACAATTGCCCGGGATTCATCTCGCCCAGACCTTTGAAGCGCTGAATGCGGATCGAGTCGACCTTGATGCCGTCGTCGCGCGCGCGGTCGAGGATGGATTTGCGCTCTTCTTCGTCGAGCGCATAGAGTTTTTTCGCGGGGCGTTTACCGTGCGCCGGAATATCGATCTTGTAGCGCGGCGGGCTCGCGATGTAAATGTTGCCGTTCTCGATCAGCTTCGGAAAGTGGCGGTAGAAAAGCGTGAGCAACAGGACCGCGATATGCGCGCCGTCGACATCCGCATCGGTCATGGACGCGATTTTTCCGTAGCGCAGTCCCGACAGATCGGGTTCCGTGCCGGTCTCGTGCGGATCGACGCCGATCGCGACCGCGATGTCGTGGATCTCGGCGTTGGAGAACAGTAAATCGCGCTTGACCTCCCACGAATTGAGCGCCTTGCCGCGCATCTTGTAGATCGCCTGGAAGCGCTTGTCGCGCGCCTGCTTGGCCGAGCCGCCCGCCGAATCGCCTTCGACCAGGAAAAGTTCGTTGTCGGTGATTTCAGTCGATTCGCAGTCGGTGAGCTTCTCCGGCAGCATGACGACGCTGGAGGATTTCTTGCGCTCGACCTTCTGCACCGAGCGCAAGCGTTCGACCGCCTGACGGATCACGACTTCGGCGATCTTGCGGCCGAATTCGACGTGCGTGTTGAGCCACAGCTCGAACGGGTCGCGCACCATGGTCGTCACGAGCTTGAAGGCGTCGCGGTTGGAAAGCTTTTCCTTGGTCTGGCCGTGAAACTGCGGCTCCAGCACTTTCGCCGACAGGAAGTAAATCGTTTTCGCCCACACGTCGTCCGCCGTCAGCTTGATGCCGCGCGGCATCATGTTGTGGTGCTCGGCGAACGCCTTCACCGCTTCGAATATGCCGTCGCGCAATCCCGCTTCGTGCGTGCCGCCCGCGGGCGTGGGTATCAGGTTCGCGTACGATTCGCCGAAGCCCCTGGCCTCGTCCACCACCGCGAACGCCCAGCCCGCGCCTTCGCCTACCGCGTAGCCGTTCGCTTCCTTGATGTAATTCTCGCCGTCGAAAATATCGCCCACCGGTTCTTCGCCGGCCAGCAGCTCCTTGAGATAGCCTTTCATGCCCTCCGGATAGGTCCAGGTGCGCGTCGTGGTTTCTTTGGCGCCTTCGATGTTGAGCGTGACCCTCACCCCCGGCAGCAGCACCGCCTTGGAGCGCACGATGCGTTCGAGATCGGGCAGCGAGATCTTCGGCGAGTCGAAATATTTCTTGTTGGGCCAGATCCTGAGTGAGGTGCCGGTGTCTTTAGCGGGGCAGCTCTTGATCTTCTTCAACTTCTGCGTGACCGCGCCGTCGGCGAACACGATGCGATGCAGCGCGCCTTCGCGCTTGATCTCGACTTCGAGTTTCTCCGCGAGCGCGTTGGTGACCGAAATGCCGACACCATGCAGGCCGCCGGAGAATTTATAGGCCGCGTCAGCCGCGTTCTTCGAGAACTTGGCGCCCGCGTGCAGTTCGGTCAGCACCAGTTGCACCGTCGGGATTTTCTCGACGGGATGCATGCCGACCGGAATCCCGCGACCGTTGTCCGTGACCGTCACGGAGCCGTCGCGGTGCAGCGTCACGTCTATGCGGTCGGCATGCTCTCCGAACGCCTCATCCGCGGCGTTGTCGATCGCCTCCTGGATGATATGGGTGGGATCGGCCGTGCGCGTATACATGCCGGGCAGACGCTGCACCGGTTCGATACCGCGGAGCTTTTGAACTGAGCTTTCGTCGTATTTCTTCACTGCCATTGTTTAGTTTGCCTAATGGGTGTTTGCCGTATTGTGCGCATTGTACCGCGGTCTCAAGCGCATATCCTCGCCATACATTTCCTCCGGAGCACGTGAGCCGAAGGGCGGTATAATTGTTTCGTCAGTAATATTGCAATTTTGCCATCATGCCCATCTTTGAATTCAAATGCGGTTCCTGCGGCAACGAATTTGAAACACTGGTGCGCGGTTCTTCACCGGCTCCGAAGTGCCCGTCGTGCCATGGCGCCGATCTGCACAAGAAGCTGTCGACCTTTTCCGCGGTTTCGAAATCGGCATTTGGTGCCGTATCGAGTTCTGCCGCGCTCGACACCCTGCCGGCGGGCTGCCCGAGCTGCGGCGACCCCGGCGGCCCGGGATCCTGTCAGTTTTAACAGGGAGACGCGGTTACATCCCCGTCGTCGGGCGCAGCGGAAAAGATCACGGATTCTTTCTGGAATTACCGTGCGACGTTCCCCCGGTTTCGATCCTGTTTTTTCTCCCTCGCTGCGCCAGCATCCGCGCTGGAATGACCCCCAGGAGCGCGACCACGCCAAGGCTCGCAAACGCGAGGCCCCAGGCGATGCGCTCGCCGCGGCCCCCGGCGAGATCCAGGACCGCGCCGAATACCGCGGGCGAGATAAACCCGGTACCGAAACCGAGTAGCGAGTACAAGGCCATGGTGGTCCCGCGGTGGGCAGGTTCGGCAGCATTCACCATGCCGGCCGTCATGGTGCCGGCATCGATACCGACGAAGTACATATGCACGACTGCAAACGCCAGCAGCCCTGTCCACGGCGAGCCGGCGAGAAAACCAATGGCGCAGCTCAGAATCGCGGACCCCGCCGCGCCGATCGTCATCATGCGTGCCCGGCCGAAGCGCAGCGCGAACTCGTTGCCGCTCACGCTGGCGATCGGCCCGAGCAGAATAATGAGCGCAGCCGTCAGCGCCACGGAACCGGGCACGCCGGCGGCGCCGTCTTGCAGACCGGCGGCAAACGTGAGAAAGGCCACCAGCCACGCGCGCGTCCCGTGCAGTTCCCAGGAATGCGCGGCCGTGGCGAACAGATACGGGCGCACCGCGGCATTGCGCCACACGGGCCGGAAGTCGAGCAGCGCGCGGCGTGCCGCCGGCCGGGGTGTCGATGGCTTGAGCGCGAATACGATGAGCGCGCCGGCCAGCAGCGGCCCGACGCTGCCCACCATAAAGGCGGAGCGCCAGCCAAAGGCGCCCGCAATCGCGCCGCACAGGATCAGCGAGCCGGCTGTTCCGGCGCCAAACGTCGCGCCGTAAATGGCTGCGCCGCGGCTCTGCCATGGTCCCTCCACGCGGTCGGTCAGCGCCTTCATGCCGGGAATGTAGGTTCCAGCGAGCCCGACGCCGATGAGCGCCTGGCACAGCAACGCCGACCAGAATCCGCTCGCCAAAAAGCAAAACCCCAACGCACCGCTCGCAGCAACGAGCGCAGCCACCGCGTACACCCGCCGTGCGTCGACCCGGTCGGTCAGCGCGCCGAGAAAAGGCACGCCCGCCATATAACCACCGAGCACAGTCCCGCTGATCAAGCCGGCCTGGGAATTGTTCAGCCCGAACGCGGGCGCCAGCACCGGCAGCAGCGCCGCAAAGCCGGAAAATGCCGTCATGCTCAGCACTTCGGCAACGCAGATCGTTGCGATGATGCGTCCGGGGGGCGTGCTCACGTGCAAATCAATACTCGCATTAATCAATACAGCGTCGATGGCGAATCTCCAGTATGACGGAATGCCACGCGTTCCAGAAGTTTTCGCGCGGGGCTTGCGTAGCGTTATAAATTAGGGTCTGACAAACAGCGGGTCTACCCGGACCGATCGAAATGTAACGTTCTGCCTGAACGCACCGGGCCCGCGCTGTTATACTGCGGACACGCGGTGGTGTTGACCAGTCCCACTCTCGCCGTCGGTTCCGACCCTCCCTCATCCGTCAGCCTGCGACTGGCGCCTTACTCGGCAGCAGGCCGATCGTTTTTCAGGAAATCTCATGTCATTTGCAAATCTCGGCTTGTCCGCGGAACTTGTGCGCGCCGTTGCCGAACACGGCTATACCACTCCCACGCCGATCCAGACTCAGGCGATCCCCGCCGTGCTCGGCGGCGGCGATCTGCTGGCCGGCGCGCAGACCGGTACCGGCAAGACCGCGGGATTTGTCCTGCCGATCCTGCAGCTGCTGACGACGCGCGCGGCGCCCCATAGTGCGGGCGGGCGAAAACCCGTCCGCGTGCTGATCCTGGCGCCCACCCGCGAACTCGCCGCGCAGATTGAAGAGAGTGTTCGCGTCTACGGCAAATACTCGAAGCAGGCGTCGACGGTTGTTTACGGCGGCGTCGGCATCAATCCGCAAATCGCGCAACTGAAACGCGGTGTCGACATCCTCGTCGCGACGCCGGGCCGCCTGCTCGACCTTCACCAGCAACGCTGCGTCGACCTGTCGCATGTCGAGATACTAGTTCTCGACGAAGCCGACCGCATGCTCGACATGGGCTTCATCCGCGACATCAAGCGCATCCTCGCCCTGTTGCCCAAGCGCCGGCAAAACCTGCTGTTCTCGGCAACTTTCTCCGCGGAGATCAAGGCGCTCGCCGACAGCCTGCTCAATGCGCCGGCCATGATCGAAGTCGCACGCCGCAATTCGACGGTGGAGATGATCAATCAAAAGGTCCATCCGGTGGATCGCGGCCGCAAGCGCGAACTGCTGTCGCACCTGATCAAGACCAACCACTGGCAGCAGGTGCTGGTGTTCTTGCGCACCAAGCACGGCGCCAACCGGCTGGCCGAGCAACTCAATACGGATGGCATCACCGCGCTCGCGATCCACGGCAACAAGAGCCAGGGCGCGCGCACGCGCGCGCTCGCCGAGTTTAAAGAGGGCGGCCTGCAGGTGCTGTGCGCCACCGATATCGCCGCGCGCGGCATTGACATCGACCAGTTGCCGCACGTGGTCAACTACGACCTGCCAAACGTCCCCGAGGATTACGTGCACCGCATCGGCCGCACCGGCCGCGCGGGCTTAAGCGGCGAGGCGATTTCGCTGGTATGCGTGGACGAGCACGTGTTTCTGCGCGATATCGAGAAACTGATCAAGCGCGACATTCCGCAGGAGGTGATCGCGGGCTTTGTGCCGGACAAGAACGCCAAGGCGGAACCGATCCAGCTGCGGCAGGGGCAGGGACAGAGACGCGGCCAACAACGCAACAACAGCGGGCAGGGCCAACCACGCGGCAAGTCCGGCGGCGGTCGCAGCCAGGGGCGCGGCGCGCCGCCGGCGGCGCAATCACGGCCCCGGCACGCCAATCAAGCTACGGCCAAGCCGCAACAGGGCCGGCCGGATCGACAACCCGCGTCCACTCACCACGCCGCGCCTGCGGCCGCAGCCAGGACAGCGAAACCCGGACACACGGCGCCCGCGCCCGCCGCGAAAAAGCGCACCTTCGTCTACCGTTCTGGCGGCCGCAGCCGCTGACCTGCCATTGTTTTGAAGCTACGCCTGCGCTATTCGGTTTTTAAGCCGATCAGTTTGATCAACTTGGCATTCTCCGCGATCTCACCCTGAATAAACGCCGCATTCAACCGGTGTAACCCGCCTCACGTTGATGGCGTATTGTCAGCACGAGCACGCGGTCGCGCGCTTCGTTATAACGGTAGAGGGCGAGGTAGCCACTCCTGCCGCGCGAGATCACGAGCTCGCGGAAGCCCGACTCGACCGGCCGGCCTAACAAGGGGTGGTGCTGGAGCGCCTCGACCGCCGATATGATCAACTCAGCCGTTTGAGCCGCTGCAGACGAAGCGCTTGCGACAAGGAAATCAACAAGTCTTTGGAGATCGGATGCGGCGCGCGGTGCATAGCTGATGACAGCCATCGACGAGCGCTACCATTTGACCGGTTTTGGGCGTGCGCCCTGCTTTCCGGCGGCGCGGGCGCGGATATAACGGTGCACGTCTTTTGCACGGTACACCCGGCCGGTTTCGTCGACTTCTTTTTCCGCCGCCCGCGCGTCGTCGATGAACCCTCTGCGCTTCTCGGCGAGCGTGGCTTGTGTTTCAAGCGCCTCGATCATCCAGGCGTGCGGCGTCTTGCCGGCCGACTTCGCCAGTGGACCCAGGCGTTTCTTCAGGTCCTCGGGCAGCTTTAACGTCGTTGATACGGGCATGGCGGATTTCCGTAAGATGTTGTTACCAAAGTAACACCTCCAAGATGCGCCGGTCAAGTGTCTTTCATTGCAAAGCAGAAACGCCAAAGGCGAAGGTGCCTGCGTGAAATCGTGCCTGCCAGGGTGGACGATGACGTCCCGCTGCCGCTCACGTCGCCCGCGGCGCGAACGCCGGTCCCAACGGTTCCAGCCGGACGCCCGCGCGCAGGTGCTTGTACGGGTACTTGCGCGCGTCAACGAGGTGCGCCCCGGGCGCGACCGCGACCAGCACGCGTTCGGCGATCGGCTCGAAGTCGGCGCGGAAGTGGCAGGTGCTTTTTACCACCAGGATTTTCTGCGCGGCCGGCTCGACGCCGATGTGGCGGAATATTTCCAGGTCATAGGCCTGCATGCGCTTGCTTGCCACCACGATGCTCACGCCGCCGATGGTGAGGAGCGCGGTGGGCCCGAGTATCTATCGAGGGCGTGCTGACTGCGAGAACCGGATCAAAGAACTCAAATACGACTTTGCCGCGGACAGTTTCAATATGAAGGATTTCTGGGCGACC
>JAYVME010000147.1:0-5396 GCA_043759115.1 Betaproteobacteria bacterium
TGCATGTTCGTATTCCCGATCGTCGGCAAGTCGCTCGGCATGGGCTACATCACGTTCGGTGCGTGGGCCGGGACCGGCATACTGAACTCGGCGCAGGTGGCGGGTGCGGCGCTCGCGTTCCAGCCCAACGGCATCGAGACGCTGAAAGTCGCGGAGATCTTCAACATCACGCGGGTGCTGTTCCTGCCCATCATCGTGATCTGGCTCGCGATCTGGTACGTTAAGCGCGAAGTCGGCGCGCAGAAGGTGGATGTCGGCCAGGTGCTGATCAGCAAGTTCCCGGTATTCGTGCTCGGCTTCATCCTGCTCTTCCTGCTGTCGTCGACCGGCATTTTCGCGCCGGCGCGCCACTATCAGGGCGCGTACTTCGATAACAGCGACAAGGTCATGCTCAAGAAGGACCGCGCGGGCAAGGAAGTCAACAATTACCTGAAAGACCCCGATCTCGAGGTGCTGACGAAAGAGAGCGAGAAGATCAAGCGCGACGACCAGAAGGCCGCGCTGCAGCGCCTGATCGAGAACAAGAAGCTGATGTCGATCGACGACGACGATACGCTGCGCGGGGTCGTCAACGCCAAGGTTCTGTCGAAGGAAGGCAACGCTGTGCTGACCAAGGCGCACCGAGCGGTGCGCCACACGGCGGCCAAGATCGCGATGTTCCGTGACCTGATCGCATGGTTTTTCACCTTTGGCCTGGTCGGGCTCGGCATGCAGATCACGATGGCGTCGATCAGGCAGGCGGGCGGGCAGCCGCTGATAATCGGCAGCGTGGTCGGCGTGTTGAAGGCGGTCGGCTCGCTGATCGTGGTGATGTTGTTCGTCCACGAGACTATCTAGGAGGATACGAAAATGGCTGAAGACAAATTCGACCGCGGGTCGGCGCTGACCATATTCAAGAATGACCGCCACGAGGATTTCATGGCGCTGGCGATCTCGCTGGTCATCGCGCTGCTGGTTTATCTGTTCGTCTGACAGGCTCCGAGTCATGAATCCCGGTGCCGCGCCTGCGCGGCACCGGGATTTTTTTATCCGCCATGCCGGATTTCACGCACATTCTGATCGCCAGCCACGGCACGCCCGGCGCGCAGGCTGCCGAGCAGGCCGCGCTCGCCTGGTGCCGCGCCGGCGGCCGGCTGTCGCATCTGGTGGTGGTGCCCGACCTGTGGCGGGGAATGATGGGCGATGACTGGCTGAACAATGCCTCAACCCGCGATACTTACGGCAAATACATCGAAAGCGAGCTGCAGCGTGAAATCGATGTTCACGTCGGGCGCTTGCGCGCGCAGGCGGCGACCGCAGGCGTCACCTATGAATTCAGGATCGTGCTCGGCAAGCCCACCGAATGCCTGCTTGCCTATAGCCGCGAGGTAGCACCAGCGCTGGTCGTGATCGGCGCGCCGCGTCCGAAGGGCCGGCTCGGACTGCGTTCGCGCATGCTGCCCGAGCGGCTGGTGGCCGGATTGACGGCGCCGCTGCTCGTCATCCCTCACCCGTGATGAGCGCGCATCAGGCAGCGCGCGATGCGTCGTGGGTCAGCGTCGACACGCCGTTCGAGCTGCCGGCTCTGCGCGATTTTTGCGCGGATACCGAGCGCCTCTTCCGCATCAACCCCTATCTCGAATTCGAGGCGTGGCAGCGCAGCGGCGCCGACGGCTATCACGCGCGCTTCCGTAATCTGAGCAACCAGCAGACCGTCGCGCTCGATATGCGGATCGAGTGCGTATCGCCGGATGAGTTTTGCGTGGTCTATCAGGAGGGCGTCAAGGCGCGCACCCGCTTCGTGCTCGAGTCGACCGCGGCGGGCAGCAGGGTCACCATTACGGACGATTACTCGCGCTTGCCGGAGGCCGAGCGCGCGCAGCGCATCGACGAAGTGGACAAGAGCCTCAATGCGTGGGGCTGGGCGCTGCACGAGTATCTACGGCACGCGCAATGCTGGGGCGGCTATGCGCCGTGGCGCTGGTACATGCGGCGGTGGTGGCTGCCGATGACACCGCGCGCGCGGCGGATCACCTATATGCTGGTGCTCATCACGGCCGCTGAACTGGTGCTGGTGTTGCTCGTGGCGCTGATCTACTGGATCGAATTTTCCGGCTGAGCGATTGTCAGGAGCCCACGATGGCCCTCAATTCAGTCAGCTGCTGCAGCACCCGGTGCGGCTTTGCAACCAGCCGGTCCTGCTGGACGCCGGCGCGGTTGATCCAGAACACATTGAAACCGAAATTGCTGGCGCCGGCCGCATCCCAGTAATTGGATGACACGAAACCGATTTCCGCCGTGGCGACGCCGAGTTTGTCGGGAGCAAGTTGATAGACGCGCGGATCGGGTTTGAATATTTTTACCGTGTCCACACTGATAACCGCGGTGAAGGTTTTGTCCAGCCCGGCGTTTTTCACGACCGGCCCGAGCATGGTGGGTGAGCCGTTTGAAAGTATCGCCAGCTTGAGTCCGGATAGTTCGGCGAGTGCGGCGCGCGCGTCGGGGTAAAGCGCGAGATGCTCGTAAGCGTCCATCAATTGATCGGCCTTGCCTTGATCGAGGTGCAGTTGCAACGACTGGCACGCATATTCAAGCGCATCCCGCGTCACCGCGGTGAAATCCTCGTAGCGCCCCATGAGGCTGCGCAGCCACGTATATTCGAGTTGCTTGGCGCGCCACAATTGCGACAACGCGCCGCCTTTGCCGGGGAATAATTGCTCGCCCAACGCGACGACCGAGTGAACGTCGAACAGGGTTCCATAGGCGTCGAATACCAGGGCTTTGAGCGCTTGTGGCAGGGCCGCTTTTGGCAAGGTTATGCTCCTCGGATTGGCATTATCGGGCGCGGCGGCGGTTGAATTCCGTCAGACACACCCCATCTCATAGCTAATTATTGCCATTATGGACAGGAATTGTCATGCGTTTCGATAAATTCACAACCAAGTTTCAGCAGGCGTTTGCGGACGCCCAAAGTCTCGCTTTGGGGCGCGACAATCCCTATATTGAGCCGCAGCACCTGCTGCTGGCTTTGCTGCAGCAGGAGGACGCCGGCACGGCATCGTTGCTGTCGCGCGCCGGCGTCAATGTGCCGGCGTTCAAGGCCGCGTTGACGGCGGCCATCGGACACCTGCCCAAGGTGGAGGGGCAGGGCGGCGAAGTGAACGTTTCGCGCGAGCTGTCGAACCTGCTGAATGTCGCGGACAAGGAGGCGCAGAAGCGCGGCGACCAGTTCGTTGCTTCCGAAATGTTTTTGCTGGCGCTGACCCAGGACAAGGGGGGCACCGGGCGCCTGCTCAAACAACACGGCGGTGCGCGCGCGGCCCTCGAACAGGCCATCCAGGCGGTGCGCGGCGGAGAAAATGTCGACAACGCCGAAGCCGAAGGCACGCGCGAGGCGCTCAAGAAATACACCGTCGATATTACCGAACGGGCGCGCGCGGGCAAACTTGATCCCGTCATCGGGCGCGACGACGAAATCCGGCGCGTGATCCAGATCCTGCAGCGCCGCACCAAAAACAATCCGGTGCTCATCGGCGAGCCAGGGGTGGGCAAGACCGCGATCGTGGAAGGGCTGGCCCAGCGCATCGTCAACGAAGAAGTGCCCGAAACGCTCAAGGGCAAGCGTGTGTTGTCGCTCGACATGGCCATGCTGCTGGCGGGTGCGAAGTATCGCGGTGAATTCGAAGAACGTCTGAAATCCGTGCTGAAGGAGATCGCGCAGGACGCCGGCCGCACCATCGTGTTTATCGACGAACTGCATACCATGGTCGGCGCCGGCAAGGCCGAAGGCGCGATTGACGCCGGCAATATGTTGAAGCCGGCGCTGGCGCGCGGCGAACTGCATTGCGTTGGCGCCACCACCCTGGATGAATACCGGAAATACGTGGAAAAAGACGCCGCACTTGAGCGCCGCTTCCAGAAAGTGATGGTCGAGGAGCCCTCGGTCGAGAGCACGATTGCGATTTTGCGCGGCCTGCAGGAAAAATACGAGGTGCATCACGGCGTCGACATTACGGATCCGGCAATCGTTGCCGCCGCCGAATTGTCGCACCGCTACATTTCGGATCGTTTTCTGCCCGACAAGGCGATCGATTTGATCGACGAAGCAGCCTCGCGCATCAAGATGGAAATCGATTCCAAGCCGGAGTCGATGGATAAGCTCGACCGGCGCCTGATCCAGTTGAAGATCGAGCGCGAGGCGGTGAAGAAAGAAAAAGACGAAGCGTCGCAGAAGCGGTTGGCGGCGCTGGAAGACGAGATCAAGCGCCTGAGTCGCGAGTACTCCGATCTCGAGGACATCTGGAAGGCCGAAAAGGCGCAGGTGCAGGGCGCGCAGCACGTCAAGGAAGATCTCGAAAAGGTCAAACTCGAGATGGACGCGGCGAGACGCAAGGGTGACTGGCAGAAAGTGTCTGAAATTCAGTATGGCCGCATCCCGCAGCTTGAAGCTCAATTAAAGCAGGCGGACAAAGTCTCCGGCAAGGAGCAGAAGCCGCGTTTATTGCGCACGCAGGTCGGTGTCGAGGAAATCGCCGAGGTGGTGTCGCGCGCGACCGGTATTCCGGTGTCGAGAATGATGCAGGGCGAGCGTGAAAAATTGCTGCTGATGGAAGACCGGTTGCACCAGCGCGTTATAGGACAGGACGAGGCCGTGCGCCTGGTGTCCGACGCGATACGGCGTTCGCGCGCCGGCCTGTCGGACCCCGACAAACCGTATGGTTCATTCCTGTTTCTGGGGCCGACCGGCGTGGGCAAGACCGAGTTGTGCAAGGCGCTCGCGGAATTTCTGTTTGACACGGAGGAGCACCTGATCCGCATCGACATGTCGGAGTTCATGGAAAAGCATTCGGTCGCGCGCCTGATCGGTGCGCCGCCGGGCTACGTGGGCTACGAGGAGGGCGGCTATCTGACGGAGGCGGTGCGCCGGAAACCCTATTCGGTAATTCTGCTCGATGAGGTGGAAAAAGCGCATCCGGACGTGTTCAACGTTTTGCTGCAAGTGCTGGACGATGGCCGCATGACCGATGGCCAGGGGCGTACGGTGGATTTCAAGAATACCGTAATTGTGATGACGTCCAATCTCGGATCGCAGATGATCCAGCAAATGGCGGGCGCCGACTATCAGGTGATCAAGCTTGCGGTGCTGGGCGAAGTCAAGGCGCAGTTCCGGCCCGAATTCGTCAATCGCATCGACGAGATCGTGGTGTTCCACGCGCTCGACGAGAAACATATCCAGTCGATAGCGAAGCTTCAGCTGGGATTGCTCGAAAAACGACTGGCCAAGATGGATATCAAGCTCGAGGTGACCGACGCGGCGTTAAAACAGATTGCGGAGGCGGGATTCGATCCGATCTATGGCGCGCGGCCGTTGAAACGCGCCATCCAGTCCGCGCTCGAGAACCCGCTGGCAAAACAGA
>JAYVME010000148.1:0-24942 GCA_043759115.1 Betaproteobacteria bacterium
CAGCAGAAACGGATTGACCTTGACCTGGTATTCCTTGACCAACCCGCCGAAACTGACGATGTCGGCAACGCCGGGCGTGCGGCGCAACGCGGGTTTGAGGGTCCAATCCTGCAGCGCGCGCACCTCGGTCAGCGGCATGTCGGGCGGCGCGTTAATCACATAGCGATAAATTTCGCCGACGGCGTTGGAAAGCGGCGCCAGTGACGCCTGAATGTTAGGCGGAAGATTTACGTTCTGCAGCTTCTCAATCACCTGCTGACGGGCGAAATAATCGTCGGTGCGGTCGGCAAAAGTCAGCGTGACAACCGACAGGCCGGTGATGGAAACCGAGCGCAGCTGCGTCATGCGCGGCACGCCGCTCATCTCGCGCTCGATCGGCAGCGTAACCGAGCGTTCGACTTCCTCCGGCGCCTGACCCGGGACCTGGGTGATGATCTGCACCTGCACATCCTGCACGTCGGGAAACGCCTCAACCGGCAGATTGAGCCACGCATACCAGCCAAAGATGGCCAGCACCAATGCCAAAGCCAGGATAAATACGCGTTGCTGCAGCGCGAACGTGATCAGTCTGTCGAGCATCGTGTATACCGAACCTAGTCGACGCCCGCCAATTCCGAATTCAGCAGCAAAGCGCCTGCGGTAACGACGCGCTCCCCGCCGGTCAGCCCTTGCTTGACGTAGCTCTCGCTACGTCCTTGCAAACCGAGGGTGACTTGCCGCTTCGCAAACACGCCGGGTTCTTTTTCCACGAAAATGAAGTTGTAGAGGCCCACGGTCAGCAGCGACGAATTTGGAATGCGCGGCAACTTGGCCCGCGAATCCGCGAGCGGCGTCACCCGCGCATACATCTCGGGCTTGAGCAGCCGCTTCGGATTTTCGAGCACACAGCGCACCTGCACGCGGCGAGTCGCCGGATCGAGCACCTCGCCGATGGCCGCTATCCGCCCCGCAAATCGCTCGTTCGGATAGGCATCGACTTCGACCACTACATCCTGCCCGACGCGCACGGCGCCAAGATTGCGCTCGGGCAGGTCGACGATAACCCACAGATGCGCCGGATCGGTGATGACGAACAGAGGATTTGGCGCGTCCGGCCTGACTTCCGCGCCGGGATTGATATTGCGCTCGGCGATGATACCGGCGAGCGGCGCGCGCAACTCATATCCCGAGCCGCCCGTTTTGCTCAGTCCGGGATCGAGATTGCGCAGCCGCAGCTTGGCGCGGTTGTTTTCGGCCTCCGCCTGCCGCAAATCGCTCTCGGCCGAATCGAGATCCTTGCGCGCGATGACCTCGGCCTGAGCGAGCTCGCCGACGCGCGCAAACGCTTTTTGTTTGAGCTGCAGGTCCGCACCGGATTTCGCCACGTCAGCGGCGGCGGCGGCGAAGTCCGGCGCATCCAGTGTTGCGAGCAGCTGCCCCGCAACAACGCGGTCACCGGGTTGCGCCGCGATACGCGTGACGCGGCCCGCAATCGGCGAACTGACCCTGACCGTATGATTTTCATCATAGGCGACCCGTGCGCTCAGCGGATCGAGCAACGGTTCCGGCAGTGCCTCGATGGCCTCGACCTTGATAAAACTGAGCTGCGGCGAGTCCGCGGAAAAGCGCAACTCCCGGGCATTGAGTTGCGCCGGTCCGGCGGCCTGCGGCTTGGGCTCGCCGCCGCGCGCGAAGTAGTGGGTCGCAAGCCACACCGCCGCGGCAACCGCCAGCGTGCCGGCAATCGCCGAAAAAACAAGGTTACGGTTTTTCACGTTCGATTGAAGATTCAAGTTGATTGGAAAGTTGCATCCCCGGCGTCCAGCCGAACGCCCTGCGGGTAACAGTCCCAAAGAGAAATGTGGCAAAGCCGGGTAACACGGCGAATCGGCATGCAACCCAACCGCATCCAGCGTGAGCACGCGATGAGATTAAACGGTGCAGCTTACGCCACGCTTACGAAGGAAAATCGGTTAGTGTCTAGGTTTGAATTTTACCAAAAAGCGAGGAATCGCGCGCGGATTGATTAGAAGGCTCGCGCTGACCGTTAATCCGGATCCTTGGTTCGAGCCCGAATCGGGAGACCTTCTGTTAGGCAAATGGCCACTGGATTGGATCCCTGTTTTGTTCTGAGCCACCGAAACGGCGTAATATCCGTGAACATATATCCGTAGCGGGCAGGGGCACGGCTCGCGAAAATTCTTAAGCGAGCTTTTGTCGGGGAGATAGGTCAAATGCTCGGTAGGCTGACAAGAATTAACATCTTTGTGCTGAGTCGGCCGGCAGCGCTCGGCCTTGGCTTTGCTATCTTCATATTGGTCGTCGCTACGGATTATCTGACGACTTACGAGCTTAGCCTTAGTCCGTTCTACCTTTTCGTAGTATTGCTGGTGACCTGGAACTGCGGGTGGAAATGGGGACTCGGGTTTGCCGTGCTGTCCTTTGTGTCACAGGTTGCGAATGGCTATTTGACCGGATACCCATACTCCGATCCGCTGTATTTTCACATCAACAATGTAAATCGCCTGATTTCATACGTTGTCACGTTGGGACTTACGGCGCAATTGAAGATCCAGCATGAGCGCGAGAAAGATTCCGCTCGACGGGATTATCTGACTGGTCTCGCCAACCAGAAGGGCTTCTACGAAGCCCTCGATGTCGAGATAGCAAGGCATCGCAGAGAGAAGAGTCCTGTCGCGGTCGCCTATCTGGACTGCGACAACTTCAAAGAAGTTAATGATCGGTTCGGGCACACGGCGGGTGACCGCTTGCTTGAAAGTATGGCGCAAACATTAAGGGTCAATTTACGCAAGACCGACGTGATAGGGCGTCTCGGCGGAGATGAGTTCGCCATTGTGCTATCCAATACCGATAGCGACCGCGCAGTCAATGTTATTGATAAGCTAAGGCGTGAACTGGATGGCACGATGGCGAGGCATGGCTGGCCAGTGACCTTCAGCATCGGTCTGGGAATCTTCGCCAGTGTGCCCGAATCGGCAGACGAAATTATCTCGTTCTGCGATAAACTGATGTATCAGGTTAAGTCGTCGGGCAAGAACAATATATTGACAAAAATATTCGCAACGCCCCTTGCGCGCAGCTAGAAATATCCGCGGGCATGAGTCAATGCGCGTGTTGATACCCGAAATCGTGATGGTCCTTGCTATGCGGCAGGCTTGGCGTCGTCCGACGGCACCGCGCGTTTGCCGTTACTCTCGAAGAGCACATAGAGCGTCGGCAGCACGATCAGTGTCAGCAGTGTCGCCGTGATCAGCCCGCCGATGACGACGATCGCCAGCGGCTTCTGGGTTTCGCTGCCGATGTCGTGCGACAACGCCATCGGCATCAGGCCCATCATCGCGAGCAACGCCGTCATGAGCACCGTTCTCAACCTGATCAGCGCGCCCTTGACGACGGCCTCGACCGGCGTCGCACCGGCGCGTTTCAACTGATTGAAATAAGTCACCATCACCACGCCGTTGAGCACCGACTGTCCGAACAACGCGATGAATCCGATGGCGGCCGACACCGACAGCGGGATGCCCGTTATGAGCAATGCGAATATGCCGCCGATCATGGCGAATGGGATGTTGAGGATAATGAGCAGCGCACTCTTGAACGACTGGAACGCATCGAACAACAGGATGAAAATAAGCAGCACCGACAGCGGCACGACCACCGCCAGCCGCGCCATCGCGCGCTCCTGATTCTCGAACTCGCCCGACCAGCTCATGTAATAGCCTTCGGGCAGCTTCACCGATTTGGCGATCCGTGCCTGCATGTCCGAAACGACGCTGCCCATATCACGGTCGCGGATGAAGACACCGATGGCGATCACCCGGCCGCCGTTCTCGCGGCTGATGTTCATGCTGCCGCCGATGGTGCGAAACTTCGCCACCTGCGACAGCGGCAGGTAAACCCCGTTCGGCGTCGACACCAGAATATTCGGCAGTTCGTCGAGCGCGCGCTGATTTTCTTTGAGCCGCACCACGATGCCGAAACGTTTCTCGCCCTCCCACACGCTGGTCGCGACTTTTCCGCCGAGCACCGTCTCGATCACATCCCCGATGTCGGCGACGTTGAGCCCGTAACGCGCGGCCACCGCGCGGTCGATTTCGATCAGCGTCTGCGGCAGCTCGCCTTGGCGGTCGATCATGGCGCGCGCGACACCCGGCACATCGCCGATCGCGGCGAGCACCTTGGCCGCGGCTTCGCGCAACTGGTCGAGATCATCGCCAAAGATCTTGACCACGATCTGGCCGTCGATCTGCGAAATGCTTTCCAGAATGTTGTCGCGAATCGGCTGCGAAAAACTCGCCTGCACACCGGGAATCTTCGACAGTTCCCGGTCCATCTCAAGCATCACGTCGCGCTTGGTGACCTTGCGCGTCCACTCCGATTCAGGATTCAGGTCAACCAGGATTTCGGCCATGCTGATGAGCTTGGGGTCGGTACCGTCCTCGGGACGCCCCGCTTTGAACACCACGGTTTTCACCTCGGGAATTTTTTTCAGCACGTCCTGCATGCGCCCCATCTCGATCGACGCTTCGGTCACCGACACGCTCGGGTGCAACGGCACATTCAGCCACACCGAACCTTCGTTAAGTTCGGGCAGGAATTCGGTGCCGAGCTGCGGCGCCACCGCCAGGCTGGCGGCCAGCGCGCCTACCGCGGTCAGCACCACCAGGCGCTTATGGCCGAGCGCCCACAGCAACGCCGGCTCGTAGATTTTCTTGCAGCGCTCGACGACCGCATTGTCGTGGTGCGGCAATTTCTTGCGCAGCATGCCGTAGCACAGCAGCGGCACCAGTGTGAGCGAGAAAATCAGCGAGGCGACGAGCGCGGAGGTCACCGAATACGCCATCGGCGCGAATATGCGTCCCTCGTGCCGCTGCAACGTAAAGATCGGAATGTGCGCGGCGATGATGATCAGCATCGAGAACAGCGTCGGCCGGCCCACCTCCACCGCCGCCTCGAGGATGACACGCAGCCGGTGGCGGTCTTCGCGCGCATCGACCTTGTCGTCGTGAAACTCCTTGGCCTCCGAGAGTTTGCGGAAAACATTCTCGACCACGATCACCGCGCCGTCGACGATGATGCCGAAGTCCATCGCGCCGAGCGACAGTAGATTGGCCGGGATGCCGATCCAGGTCAGGCCGAGAAACGTGCCGAGCAGCGAGAGCGGGATGATAAGTGCGACGATCGCCGCGGCGCGGATGTTGCCGAGAAAAATCAGCAGCACCAGCGTCACCAGCATGGCGCCCTCGACCAGATTCGTGAACACCGTCTTCAAAGTCTTGCCGATAAGCCACGTGCGGTCGTAATAGGGCACGACTTCGACGCCCTTGGGCAGCACGGTTTGGTTCAAGTGCTCGACTTTCTGCTTCACCGCCGTCAATACCGTCGACGGGTTTTCGCCTTTGCGCATCAGCACCACACCGGTCACGACGTCGTCCTCGTCATCCTGCCCGATCACGCCCTGCCGCGGCACCGAGCCGGTATTGAGCGTCGCAATATCCTTGACCAGCACCGGCACGCCGTTGCGTTCGGCCACCATCACGTTGAGCACCTCGTCGGCGGTGCGCAAGAGGCCGATGCCGCGGATCAGAAACTGCTGGTGGCCCTGCTCCACATAACCGCCGCCGGCATTCGAGTTGGCGCGCTGCACCGCGGAAAACAGTTGCTGCAGGGTGATCTTGTAGTACTTCAACTTCGCCAGGTCGGGATTGACCTCGTACTGCTTGATAAAGCCGCCGAAGCTCACCACGTCCGCGACACCCGGGATCAGCCGCAACTGGCGGCCGACCGTCCAGTCCTGGATGGTGCGCAGGTCGCGTGAATTCAGGTGCTCGGCCTTGACGCGATAGCGGTAGATTTCGCCAATGGGGGTGGACAACGGCGCGAGCTGCGGCTGCACGCCGTCCGGCAACTCGACTTCACGCAGCCGTTCAACGACCTGCTGGCGCGCGAAATAGGCGTTAGCATCGTCATTGAACGTGAGAATGATGAACGACAGCCCGAATTGCGTGTGCGAGAACATGCGGATCGAGTTGGGCAGGCCGGCCAGCGCGACTTCCAGTGGCAGTGTGACCTGTTTTTCCACTTCCTCGGCGGCGCGGCCGGGAAACAAAGTGATTACGGTCACCTGCGTATCGGTCACATCGGGAAACGCTTCGACCGGCAGCTGCTTGAAGGCAATCGTGCCGGCACCGATGAACAGCACTGTGCCAAGAATCACGAATAACGGCTTCGTGAGCGCGAATTCAACGATTTTCTGGATCATGCTACGACTTCGACCGGCGGCAATTCAGGCTACTTGACGACGCGACGCGGCTGGAGCATCTGCTGCAACAGCAGCGCTCCTTCGGTCACGACTTTCTGTCCCGACTGCAGACCGGACGTTATTGTCACGTTGCCCTCGTATGCGTCGCCGGTTTCCACTTTTTTTCGGGTGTACGCGCCGTTGCCATCATCGACAAACACAAAATGGCCGCCGCCCTGGAAAAATACCGCGCGCGACGGCACCTGCAGCACTTTGACCGTATCGTCGTTAAGCGCCGCCGTGACGAACATTTCGGCCTTCAACTGCCGCCGCGGGTTATCGAGCGCGGCGCGTACCTTGATCGTGCGCGTCGCCGGGTCCAGAAAGTCCGCCACCGCCGTGACCTTCGCTGCATAGGCCGCGTCGGGAAACGCCGGGACGTGAATTTTTATCGTCTTGCCGACCTTGATTTGCGGCAGATCCTTCTCCGCCGCATCCAGCAGCACCCACAAATACGCCGGGTCCGTGATGACAAACAGCGCGGGCATGCCGCCCATCTGATCCGGACGCAATTCCTGGCCCGGGTTGATGGTTTTCTCGACGACCACGCCGCCCAGCGGACTTTTAAGTGCGTAGGTCTGGTCAACCTGCGTACCGCCGCCATAGAGCTTCAACCGCTCGCGCGTGCGCTGCAACTCGGATTCGGCGCGCCCGTGATCGGCTTCAGCCGCATTCAGGTCCTTCGCCGGCGCGACGCCATGTGCATGCAGGTCTTTGATGCGGGCCAGGTTCTGCTGCGCCAGCGCATATTCGCCCGCGGCGCGGCGCGCATCGGCCTGCGCCTGGCCAAAATCCGGGGAGGCGATGACGGCCAGCGTCTGGCGTTGCTGAACTTTTTCACCGACCTGCGCGAGGATACGGCTGACGCGGCCGGCGAACGGCGTGTAGATGCGTACCGTCTTGTCTTCATTCCAGATCAGCCGGCCGTTCAGAATGGCGGCCGCCGCCTCGCGTTCGACCGCCGCTGCCGATGACAGGGAGGAAAGTTGCGGGCTGTCGGGCGCAAAGACAATGGATTCGCCGGCAACGCTGGGTTGCGGCGGCCCCTGAATTTTTGCGGTGTTATCGCAGCCGCCGGCGGCAAGCGCCGCGAGCAGCGGTGCAAAACAAGTAAAACGCATGTCATTCTCCCCCGCGGTTGTTTTTATTGTCGCCGGGATAGCGGTTAATCGGCCGCTATTGTGTCATTTTTCCGAAGTCTTGGGTTCGATCACCGCAGTGGCAACCGCGGCCTGCCACGCGGCGAGCGACTTGGCGTAATCGGCCTGCGCGCCCGACGCCTCGAGGCGCGTCGCATAGAGCTGACGGCGTGCATCGAGGAGATCCATCACGCCGATCGCGCCGCGGCTGTACGCGAATTCCGCGCCCTCGGCGGATTTCTGCGCTTCGGCGAGCAGCAATTCGCGAAAACGCTGCACGCGATCGCGCGCGGAATCGAGGTCGGCGCGGCTCTTCACGATCTCGCCGAGCGCCAGCGCACGGACACGCTCAATGTTGTCCCGCGCCGCCTGCAGATCGACTTCGGCGCGGCGAATCTCCCCCTCGAAATAGTAGTTGGTGAACAGCGGCACGCTGACACCGAAACCCAGGGTGTTGGCGGAAGTCGGATTGGCGAGCGGGTTCCATGGCGTGCGATCGAACTGGACCGAGCCGGTCACATCGCGGGTGCGCAGCGCGCGCGCGAGTTCACGGTTCTTTTCTGCCGTTTGCACCCGTGCCTGCGCCGCCTGCACATCAGCGCGCCCGGCGAGTGCTTTCTCCAGCTCGAACGCATCGCCCGCGGCGCTCATCTCAGACCAGCCATCGACGGCATTGATGCGCGAGGCGTCGCGTTCTGCTCCGATCACGTAAGCCAGCATCGCCTGCGCTTTCTGGCGCTCCGCCTGCGCCGCGCGCGCGTCGTTCTGCGCGCGCAACGCATCGACGCGAATGCGCGCCACTTCCGACCGCGCGATGTCGCCGGCCTTCAGACGCAACTCAACCGCATCGATCGTCTTCTGGAACAACCCGGCGGTCTCCGTGGATATGCGCAGCTTTTCCTGCGCCGCGATGAGGTCGTAATAGGCGACATACAGCGCAACTTTCTGCTGGCGCTGAATATCGGCGTAATCGCCGCGGGTTGCCCTCACATTGTTGTCGGCGGCCGCAATGCGCAATCCGCGCTTATTACCACGCTCGAACATCTGGCTGATGCCGATCGTGGTGTCGGCTCGGCGCGTGACGCCGCCGAAATCGTAGCCCGGCGGATACAAATTACCGATCTGGGTCGCGCTGAAGGAAAGGTTAGGATTGGGCCGCGCCGCCGCGCTTAGGCGATCGGCCTGCGCACCTTCGACCAGGCGCTGACCAAGCTGGAGTTCACGGTTGCGGGCAGCAAAAAAAATCTCCGCCTGGCGCAGCGTCAACCGCTCCAGGTCGGAGTTAAAGAGGGCCGCGCCGGGCGCCGGATCTGCACCAGCAGCAACAGCACTTAAGCCCCCGAGGAGGAATGCAAGAAACAACGTGCGCACTACCGACCACATCGCGTTGGGACATCCCGGAATTGGTGCTGCGACATCCCGTGCTGCCGCAACTTGACAGTTGAACATTAACCACCCTTTCTTACGCCCACCTTACAGTGCGGCCTACGGTGCCGCGGGAATGCGGAATTTATCATGCCGCGCGGAATTTGCCACTGCGTTACACTATTAAAGGGTAATTATTTTCGATTCACAGACTTAGAGCCGGCTAACCACTCAATGCGCGTCCTGATTGTCGAAGACGACCCAGTGCTGGCCGACGGCCTGACGCGCTCGTTGCGGCAAGCGGACTATGCGGTCGACTGCGTGCACGACGGCACAAAGGCCGATCACGTGCTGACGACGCAAAATTACGATCTGGTGATACTCGATCTCGGACTGCCCGGGCTCGACGGTTTCGACGTCCTGAAAAGGCTGCGGCGGCGCGGCGCAACCATGCCGGTGCTGGTATTGACCGCGCGTGACGCACTGCCGGACCGCGTCAAGGGACTCGACCTCGGCGCCGACGACTATCTGACCAAGCCGTTCGATCTGCCCGAGCTTGAGGCGCGCGTGCGCGCGCTGATACGCCGCGGTCAGGCGGGCGGCAGTGCGGTGCTCACGCATGGGCCGCTCACGCTCGATACGAGCGGCCGGCGTGCGACACTCCACGGCGCGCCGCTTGAACTCTCGGCGCGCGAGTTCGGCGTGCTTGAGGTGCTCATGCTGCGCAGCGGGCGCGTGGTCAACAAGGAACAACTCGCGGAGCAACTCTACGGCTGGGACGAGGAAGTGGGGCCCAACGCCATCGAGGTCTACGTGCACCGGCTGCGGAAGAAGGTCGAATCAGCCGGCGTCGCCATTCGCACCATCCGCGGCCTGGGTTACCTGCTCGAGAAAGACGCATGAGCGCGGTGATCCAGGCGCAGACGATTGCAGTGCGACCCGAGCGCGCAACGTTACGGCGGCAATTGCTGATTTCGTTGCTGGCGCCGATCGTCCTCTTGACCCTGATCAGCGCGGTTGTCACCTATTACTATGCGTTCAATTTTGCGACCCTCGCATATGACTACTCGCTGTTCGACTCCGCGCTCGATATCAGCCGCCAGACCCGCGTTACCGATGGCAGAGCGCATGTCGACCTGCCAAGCGCCGCGCTCGACATGCTTGAATCCGACACCCATGACAGTATTTACTACATGGTCACCGACGCCAAAGGCGCATTTGTCGCCGGACACCGCGGATTGCCGCTACCGACTGAAAATGCGCTGCCCGGCAAGCCGCTCTATTACGATGGCGCGTATCGCGGCAGTCCGGTGCGCATCGCGGCGCTGTATGCGGCGGTTATGGGCGCACCAGCGGAGCAGCCGATCCTGGTCATGGTGGCCGAAACGCTGAACAAGCGCCGCGCGCTCGCCAACGAAGTCCTGCTGGGCATGCTGCTGCCGGAGCTGCTGCTGATTGCGCTCGCCGGCGTGCTGGTCTGGTATGGCATTGAGCGCGGCTTGCGGCCGCTCGCCACGCTGCAACAGGAAATCGCCAGCCGCTCGCACCGCGACTTAAGCCCGCTGCCCGAGCAAAACGCGCCGGGCGAGGTGCGCGCATTGATTCGCGCGATGAACGATTTGCTGGCGCGGCTCTCGTCCGCGCTGGCGGCGCAGCAACGGTTTGTCGCCGACGCCGCGCACCAATTGCGCACGCCGCTCGCCGGCATCAAAACCCAGACCGAGCTTGCCCTGCGCCAGCAACGCCCCGAAGAAATACACCATACGCTGCTGCAACTGAATACGGCGACCGGACAGACCGCGCATCTCGTCAATCAACTGCTCTCGCTTGCGCGCGCCGAACCCGGCGACAATCGCACGCAGGCGCTGCAACCGCTCGATCTCGAGGAACTCGCGCGCGACGCCGCCACGGAATGGGTGCCGCGCGCGCTGGCGCGCAGCATCGATCTTGGCTTTGACGGCGCCCCCGCCATGATCGAAGGGGATACGTTTTTGATCAGGGAAATGCTGGGCAACCTGCTCGACAATGCGATTCGCTACACCCAGCCCGGCGGCCACGTCACCGTAAGCGTCGCCCTGACCCATGACAGCGTGCTGCTCGGCGTCGAAGACAACGGTCCGGGCATCCCCGCCGCCGAACGCGAGCGCGTATTCGAACGTTTCCATCGCGTGCTCGGCACCGGCGCCGAAGGTTGCGGGCTGGGACTTGCAATCGTGCGCGAGATCGCGCATAGCCACAATGCGGGCGTAGGGCTCGCCGCCGGTGCGCGCGGCACCGGCACCCTGATCACCGTCGCTTTCCCGCGCGCGGCGTAACCGCTGCACAGCCCGTTCGCGTCCGACCATGGGGATGGCATAGAATCGGGTGTTCCCAGTCCACCGTCGTTGCCCGCCCGCCCATGCCGACCGCCGCCCGTTATACGAATACCGCCGTCGCGCTGCACTGGCTGATTTTTACGCTGGTCGCGTGCGGCTTCAGCCTCGCCGTCTACATGGTCGATCTGCCACTGTCGCCGTACAAGCTCAAGTATTTTTCCTGGCACAAATGGATCGGCGTCACGATATTCCTGCTCGCAATTGCGCGCCTCGCGTGGCGCCTGACGCACCGCCCACCAGCATTACCCGCGAATTTTCCACTTTGGCAACGGCACGCCGCGGCGGCGACGCATGCGCTGCTCTACGCTTTGATCGTCATTATCCCGATTACCGGCTGGCTTTACAGCTCCGCGGCGGGCCTGCCCACCGTGTATCTCGGCATCGTTCAGCTACCCGATGTGCTGGCCAAGGACAAGGCGCTTGCCGCGCAGTTGAAAGCGCTGCATGTCGTATTAAACTATGCAATGCTGACGTTAATCATTACGCATGTTGCGGCGGCGTTGAAGCATCACTTCGTCGATCGTGACGAAGTACTCCCACGCATGCTGACATGGGTCAAATCCCGCCGAAGGAAGCAACTATGATGCGTAGCACTCTGTCCGGCCTGCTGGTTCTGGGCTCATGCCTGCTCGGCGGCGTGGCAGCCGCGCAATCTGTTGTCTACGACAAGAGCCGCATTACCTGCGTCTCGCGCCAGATGAACGTGCCGGTCGAAGCACGCTTCAAGAAGTTCAGCGCGCAAATCGCATTCGACCCGGCCAGACCCGCGGCCGGCACGGCGCGCATCGAGATTGACGTCGACAGTTTCGACATCGATAACGCCGAAGTCAACGACGAGGCCAGAAGCAAACCATGGTTCGACGCGCATAATTTTCCCACCGCGAAGTTTATTTCGGCGGGCATCAAGTCGCTGGGCGCCGGAAAATTCGAGGTGCGCGGCCCGCTGACCATCAAAGGCAGGACCCTTGAAATGACGGCGCCCTTTACCTACAAGGAGGAAGCTGGCGCCGCGGTGTTCGACGGCGTATTCGCAATCAAGCGCCTGCAGTACAATATCGGCGAAGGCGTATGGAAAGATACCGATACCGTCGCCGATGAAGTTCAAATAAAGTTTCACATTGTCGTCGCGGCCGGCAAACCAGCCGCAAAAAAATAATTTTATTACGGGAACCCACAATGATGCGCAATTTCGCGATTGCCGTTTTGGCGCTGGGAGGCACGCTGCCCGCCGCCGCGGCCGTCGAATCTTATACGGCCGATCCTGCCCACACGTTTCCAGGCTTCGAGATCTCGCACGGCGGGGATTTCACCATAACGCGTGGATTTTTTCAAAAAACCACCGGGAAAATCACGCTTGACCGTGAAGCCAAAACCGGCAGTATCGAAATCATCGTCGACGCCGCTTCAATGTCGACCGGCCATCAGGCCCGCGACACGATCGTGCGCGCCACCTACCTGAAAGTAGACCAGTTCCCGCACATGATCTTTCGCTCGACGCATGTGAAGTTTGCCGGCGATATCCCGTCGGGCGCGGATGGCGAGCTGCTGCTGGCCGGCGTCACCCGGCCGGTCAGCCTGGCCATTACGTCGTTCAAATGCCGCCCCCATCCGGTGAACAAAAAGCAGCAATGCGGCGCGGACGGCACCGCCCTGATCAGGCGCAGCGACTTCGGGTTGAACGCGGTATCGAGCGTCGGCGACGATATTCGAATTCTGTTTCAGATTGAATCTTACAAGGACTGATATGCAGATCGTACACTCGTTGTTTGTTCGTCTTGCGCCGGCATTGGCGTCGGCACTGACGCTGCTCACGCTCACCGCATGCGAGACCACCACGCAGGGCGGCGCGGTCGGCGCCGAACGCAAGCAACTGATGCTGATATCGTCGGCGCAACTCGACCAGATGGCCGCGCAAAGCTATGCCAAGCTGCGCGCCGATGCGGCGCAAAAAGGCGCGCTGAACACCGACCCGGCGCTGACCCAGCGCGTGCGCGCGATTGCCAGCCGCATCGAGCCGCAGACCAAAGTTTTTCGCGCCGATGCGCCGGGCTGGAAATGGGAAGTGAATGTCATCAGCAGCAATGACCTCAACGCATTCTGCATGCCGGGCGGCAAGATCGTGTTTTATTCGGGGCTGATCAGGCAACTCAATTTGAACGACGATGAAATTGCCGTGGTCATGGGACACGAAATTTCGCACGCGCTGCGCGAGCACTCACGCGAGCAGGTTTCGCAGGCGATGGCGGCGCAGGGCGTGCTCGGCGTCGGGGCCGCGCTGCTCGGCCTTGGGGAGGGTTCGGCCGAAGTCGCGAATACGGCCTACGAGGCATTGATCGCGACCAGGTTCAGCCGTGTCGATGAAGCGGAAGCCGACCGCATCGGGCTCGAACTGACGGCGCGGGCGGGCTACGATCCGCGCGCCGGGGTGACACTTTGGCAGAAAATGATCAAGGCCAATCAGGGTGGCCGCCCGCCGGAATTCCTGAGTACGCATCCGCTGGAAGCCCACCGCATCCAGCAGATAGAGTCACTGCTGCCGACCGTGATGCCGCTTTATGAACAGGCGCGCCACCGCGGCTGACTGCGGTTCATGCCGCGCCGGCTTCGGCCCGCGCACTCTGGCGTGTGTTCGCCGTCACCGGCTTGACGTTAAGCGCCTCCTCCTCCTCCTGCTGCTGCAACGCCCACATCTCGGCATAGGCGCCACCGCACGCAAGCAGCTCGCGATGCGTGCCGCGTTCGACAATGCGGCCGGCGTCCATGACCAGAATCTGGTTCGCATCCATTACCGTCGAGAGCCGGTGCGCGATCACGAACGTGGTGCGCCCCCTGGAAATCTGTTCGAGTTCCGCCTGGATCGCCTGCTCGGTCGCTGAATCGAGCGCCGAAGTGGCTTCATCGAAAATCAGGATGCGCGGGTTTTTGAGGATCGCGCGCGCGATCGCCACGCGCTGCTTTTCGCCGCCGGAGAGCTTCAGGCCGCGTTCACCGACACGCGCTGCATAGCGGTCAGGCAGGCTTTCGATAAAATCGTGTATATGCGCGGCCTGCGCCGCCGCGATCACTTCGTCGCGCGTCGCCTGCGGCCGTCCGTACTGTATGTTGTAGTAGATGGTGTCGTTGAAAAGCACGGTGTCCTGTGGCACGATGCCGATCGCGGCGCGCAGGCTCGCCTGCTTCAGAGCGCGAATATCCGTTCCGTTCACCGTGATGCTTCCGGCGCCGACGTCGTAGAAGCGATACAGCAAGCGCGCGAGCGTCGACTTGCCCGAGCCGCTGTGCCCGACGACCGCCACCTTGTGACCGGCGGGAATGTCGAAACTCACGCCAAACAGGATCTGCCGGTTGGGATCGTAGCTGAAGTCCACGCCCTCGAACCTGACCGCGGCGGGCGCGTCCGCCAGATCGCGCGCGTCGGGTTGGTCCTGAATTTCCCGGTTTTCAGCCAGCAGCCGGAACATGCGATCCATGTCGATCTGCGCCTGCTTGATCTCGCGGTAGACCATGCCCAGGAAATTAAGCGGAATATAGAGCTGGATCAAGAGGCCGTTGATGAGCACGAGATCGCCGAGGGTCAGGGCGCCGGCCACCACGCCGTCCGCGGCGAAAATCATCAGGATGGTCACTGCGACCGCAATGATGCAGCTCTGCCCTATATTGAGCAAACCCAGCGATGCCTCCGTCCTCACCGCCGCCGATTCATAGCGCGTGAGACTCTCGTCGTAGCGGCGCGCCTCGTATTCCTCGTTATTGAAATACTTGACCGTTTCGTAGTTGAGCAGGCTGTCGATCGCCCTGCTGTTGGCACGCGAATCGAGTTCGTTGGCTTCGCGGCGGATGGCGGTGCGCCACTCCGTGATCGCAATGGTGAAGATCATGTATACCGTCACCGCCGAAAACGTGACCGCCGCAAAACGCCAGTCGAAGCGCGTCAGCAACACCGCGGCGACCAGGATAAATTCGAGGATTACCGGGATGATCGAGAACAGCATGTAGCTCATCAGCGTGCCGATGCCGCGGGTGCCGCGCTCGATGTCGCGCGACACGCCGCCGGTCTGGCGGTCCAGGTGAAAGCGCAGGGAGAGCGCGTGCAGATGGCGAAACACCGTTAACGCAATGCGCCGCACCGCGCGCTGCGTCACCCGCACGAACACGATGTCGCGCAGCTCGGCAAACAAAGTGGTCGACAAGCGCAGCAGGCCATACGCGATCAGCAACATGAAGGGCAGCGCCAATGCGGCCTGGGTCGGATTAAGCGCGTCGACGACCTCCTTCAACACCAACGGCACGCTCACGTTCGCGAGCTTGGCCGCGACGAGGAATGTGAGCGCAATCGCCACCCGGCCCTTGAATTCCGCCAGATACGGCAGCAAGAGCGCGACCGTGCGCCAGCCGGCGCGGCGGGTGGACCCTGCGCGCAACGGCGTAGCGGCCGTGGATTGATGATAGGTTGCCATTATTCGGGCCTGATAAGGGAAAGGTTAGCGTATGAAATCAAGCACGGGGTGTCGACGTTATGCCCTGCTGTCACGGTTCGCCTGAACCGTCGACCAGACTGGGCGGTCACAATGAATATGCTAACACGTCGCGTACACCTCACCGGCGGGCACCGGCCACTCTTTGCCGCACCAATCCGGCGCAAAGCGATACAAACTGCCGCGCAGATAGCCGTTTCTTCGCCTCACGCCTTGCTGTTCACTTGAATTCCCGCGCGCGTCCGTACGACGACCAACCGGTCATGAAGCGCACCAATTCGTAGCAAATCCACGTCATGATGCGCGCCGGCAGCGACTGCCGTAGCCAGCGTTCGCGTTGCACGCGCTCGGCGCCGAGTTGCATGGCGTCATTCAAACTCGCTCTCAGTTCACGCGCAAAACCCGCGTCGTCGATCATGACGTTGGCCTCGCGCGCAAGCAGGAGGCTCATCGGATCGATATTCGATGAGCCGACCGTGGCCCATCGCTCGTCGATGACCGCGACCTTGGCATGCAAAAAGCTGCGGTGATATTCGTAAATTTCCACGCCCGCCTCGAGAAAGTAACCGTATAGCGCGCGCGAGGCGTAATGCAGCAGCACGTATTCGACCCGCCCCTGCAGGAGCAGCACGACGCGCACACCGCGCGCGGCCGCGTCGGCCAGTGCGCGGCGAAAACTCAAGCCCGGGAAAAAATAGGCATTCGCAATCACCACTTCGGTCGTGGCCTGCGCAATCGCGTCGAGATACGCGCTCTCGATGTCGTTACGGTGCCGCAGGTTGTCGCGCACAAAAAACGCCGCACGTTGCTCGCCGCACGCATGCGCCTGTACTTCGATCTCACTTGCCTGCCAGCGCTGCCGAAACTGCGTCCACATGACCAGCGTCCACAAGCGCGCGGCTACGCGGTGAATCTCGGCAAGCAGCGGACCTTCGACGCACACCGCATAATCGAAGCGCGGCGGCACCTGATTCGGCGTGTGCATGTCATCGATGATATTGATACCGCCGACAAAAGCCACCCTCGCATCGACCACCACGATCTTGCGGTGCAGCCGGCGCAACCGTTCGCGGCGCAGCGTCCACGGTGAAATCTGCGGGCGATATTTGAGCACGCGCACGCCGTCGCGCTGCAGCGCGCGCAGAAAATCATCGCTTAAATCCCTGGATCCGAATCCATCGATCATCACATGGACAACGACGCCGCGCCGCGCCGCGCGCGACAGCGCCGCGGCAACGCGCTGGCCAGCCGCATCGTCCGCGAAAATATAGGTCTCGAGATAGATCTCGTGTTGGGCGGAATCGCACGCCGCTTCCAGCGCAGGAAAATATTCCACACCGGCGCGCAGCAGCGTGATGCGATTGCCGGGAACGAAACCGCTCATATCCTGACGATGCTCGCCGTCAGCGCGGCGTGGTCGGAAATCCGCGCCCACGGGTGACCATGATGCACGCGCGCCTGTTTGACGTTAAAACCGCGCACATAGATGCGGTCGAGCTGAAAAACCGGCAGCGCCGCCGGGAAACTGCGCGCAAGCCGCCCGTACGTATGCTCGAACGCTTCCCGCATCCCGAGCGGCCGCGCCAATTCGTCGTGGGCCTGGCGCGCCCAGTCGTTGAAATCGCCGGCGACAATCAACGGTGCATCTGGCGGCACCATGCTCTCGATGCGCGAGCGCAGCGCGCGCAACTGGCGGCTGCGGTGATGGGCCATCAGCCCGAGATGAACGCACACGCAATGCAAGGCGGCGTCCCAGCCCGGAACCCGCACTTCACAGTGCAGCATGCCGCGGCTCTCGAAACGGTGTTCAGAGATGTCCACGTTGTCCCAGCGCACGATCGGAAAGCGGCTCAGTACCGCGTTGCCATGGTGCCCGGCGTCATAGACTGCATTGCGGCCGTAGGCGAAGTCGGTCCACACCGAATCGGCGATGAATTCGTGCTGTGGCTGAGCCGGCCAATTGGCGAATCGCCGCGCCTGCCGCGCATGCCCGCCCTGCACCTCCTGCAAAAACAGCAAATCGGCATTGAGCGAGCGCAAGCGCTCGCGCACCTCATGGATGACCAGCCTGCGCTTGAAGAAAGACAGCCCCTTGTGGATGTTGTAAGTTGCAATGTGCAGCGTATCGGTCATGTGAGGGGGCGCAGTGAGGATTGGGGGCGCGCTGCGCGTCACGCCCGGCGAAAAACCGATGCACCGCGCACGCCGGACGCGGGCTGGTTGCGAGGCAGAACCGCTACACCACTTCGAGCATACGCTTCAACGCGATGCGTGCGAGGTCGGCATCGCGCGCCGGCACCTTGATCTGATTGACGACCTCGCCTTCGACCAGATTTTCCAGCGTCCACGCGAGATGCTGCGGATCGATGCGCGCCATCGTCGAGCACACGCATACCGTCGGCGCCATGAATTTGACGACCTTGCCCTGCGGCTTCACCTGCTCCGCAATGCGATTGACGAGATTCAGTTCGGTGCCCACCAGCCAGCGCGTATTCGGCTTGGATTCGGCGATGGTCTTGAGAATGAAGTCGGTCGAGCCGACGTAATCCGACAGCTTGCACACTTCGAAATTGCACTCCGGATGCGAGATCACCATGCCGTCCGGATATTGACCGCGGAAATTCAGCACGTGCTGCACCTGAAACATCTGGTGCACCGAGCAATGACCCTTCCACAGCAGGACTTTGGCTTTGCGGATCTGCTCCGGCGTCAATCCACCGAGTGGCTCGTCGAAATCCCACACCATCATCTCATCGGGCGGAATGCCGATCATGTAGCCGCTCCAGCGGCCGAGATGCTGATCCGGGAAAAACAACACCTTTTCACGGCGCGCGAAAGACCACTCCAGTACCTGCTTGGCATTGGTCGATGTGCACACGATGCCGCCGTGCTCGCCGCAAAACGCCTTCAAATCAGCCGCGGAATTGATATAAGTCACCGGCGTAATCTTTTCGTCGGGATCCATTACCTCGGCGATTTCACGCCATGCGCGTTCAACCTTGGCAAGGTTGGCCATGTCCGCCATCGAACACCCGGCGTTCATGTCAGGCAGAATTGCCACCTGCGCCGGCTTGGATAGAATATCGGCCACCTCGGCCATGAAATGCACGCCGCAGAATACGATGTAGTCGGCATCGGTCTGCCCGGCGAGCCGCGACAACTGCAGCGAATCGCCCGTCAGATCGGCGTGCTTGTAGACGTCGGCGCGCTGGTAGTGGTGGCCGAGTATCACCGCGCGCTTGCCGAGCGCCGCCTTGGCGGCGACGATACGGCTCTCGCAGGCGTCGTCCTGCAGCGGCTTGAAGCGATCAAATGCAATGGCGGCAACTGGCATGACGATGAGTCCCGGTGAATCGTAAAAGGGTTAGAACATTACCATAGTACGACAAAAAATCCAGCGTGGAATTCAATTCCCCGCGATTTCCTCGCCTGGTGAAGGGTTATTGTGCGCTATCCAACAGACGATGCGGTAATTCCCGTATGGCATCGGCGTTACTCCATGAAAACACTTTATCCGCCGCGTCGCGCCACGGCAGCCACGCGAATTGCAGATGCTCGCGCGCGGCCAGCTTCACCGGCAATATCGCGGGTAACCGCAAACTGAATACGTGTTCGGTGTTCTGCGTGATACCCGGCGCATAACGCCCGCGCCAGTGTTGATATATTTCGTACTGGTTCTGCTTGTGCCAATTGACGAGCCCAAAACGTCCTGCATCAAGAGCGGTTTCCTCGAACACTTCGCGCTGCGCGGTTTGATGCAACGTCTCTCCGGTGTCCTGGCTGCCGGTGACCGATTGCCAGAACCCGGGCCGGTCCGCGCGCTCCATGAGCAGCACCTGCAAATCCGCGGTGTGTATCACCACCAGCACCGACACCGGGAGCTTGTATTGCGCGGCCACTATCCGGGTAACGCTTTGAGCGCGCGGCTGCCGCGCGTTTCGGCGTCAAGCAGCACCAAGAACAATTGGCCCTTTGCCAACCAATAGATGGAAGCAGCGGCGAGAATTTCAAGAGCAACTTCGAAGTCCCGCGGCGCGTGTTTCGCCAACTCCGCGCCGTTACTCGCAAACACCACGAAGCCGCGTGCCGGATGCCACGACAAATCTTCAAGGCAATCGGTCAGCGCGTCCCAGTTGTGACCGAATGACGGCGGCAGGCCAAATACGGTCTGGCAGCGCGCGAGCAACCCGGCCTTACCGGTGACACCAGCGAGGTCAAGATCGAACCACGCAAGGCCGCTCGCGTGCGCGCCCTGCCTGAGCGCGACAACCGAGACGGGCGCTGCATAGACGCCCGAGTGAGCAGCGTCGAACGGGAAGCGGGCGGGATCTTTCATTCGCGTATGCGTTGGAAGCTGCGGTAGTGATCGTCGCTGTAATAATACTCCGCACCCGCACCAACTATGATGCGCCGCGCGCCGCGATTTCTCACACCCGGCGTCGGCACCGTGTATTCATGATAGTAGCCGCGATTGCGCTGCGGCAACCGGCGCTCGTAATTGCCGAACACCACGCCGTCACGCTCGAAAGCAAACGGCCCGCCGCGTTTGATGGTCCGCAGCGTTTGCTGCGCCTCGCGCGGCAATGCCGCGTAAGCGATCTCGTGGCTTGCGGAGGGTGCTTGCCCGCGCGCGACCGCCACGCCCGCGACCGGCACGAATGCCGCGGCGCCAAATGCGATTGCCGCACAAGCGAACAGCGCCGTGAGACGGCTCCCCGCCTCACCCCTCACCCTTCACCCTTCACGCCTCACGGATTTTGTTGCCGCAATCGTATATGCAACTCGCGCAACTGCAATTCATCGACCGTGTTCGGCGCACGCGTGAGCAGACACTGCGCGCGCTGCGTCTTGGGAAACGCAATCACGTCGCGTATGGATTCGGCGCCGGCCATCATCGTCACCAGGCGGTCGAGGCCGAACGCGATCCCGCCGTGCGGGGGCGCGCCGAACTGCAGCGCCTGCAGCAGGAAGCCGAACTTGGCTTCGGCTTCTTCGGCGCTGATATTGAGCGCGCGGAACACTTTCGACTGCACGTCCTGGCGGTGGATACGCACCGAGCCGCCGCCGAGTTCCCAGCCGTTCAACACCATGTCGTGCGCCTTGGCGCGCGCGCGGCCGGGATCGGTATCGAGCAATTCTTCGTGGCCATCGGCGGGCGAGGTAAACGGATGGTGCATCGCGTTCCAGCGCTTGCCCTCCTCGTCCCATTCGAACATCGGGAAATCGACGACCCATAAGGGTTGCCAGCCGGCTTGCGCATGGCCTTTTTCGTGGCCGATTTTCACCCGCAGCGCGCCGAGCGCATCACTCACGACTTTCGCCGTGCCGGCGCCAAAGAACACCAGATCGCCGTCCTGCGCGCCGGTGCGCTCGACGATGACCTTCAGCGCGTCGTCGGAAATATTCTTAACGATCGGCGATTGCATGCCGTCGCGGCCCTTGGCAATTTCGTTGAACTTGATGTACGCGAGGCCTTTCGCGCCGTAGACGCCGACAAACTCCGTATAAGAGTCGATTTCGCCGCGCGTAAGCTCGCCGCCTTTCGGCACCAGCAGCCCGGCCACGCGCCCGCCCGCCGCATTCGCCGGCGCGGAGAACACTTTGAACGCGACGTCCTTCATCGCGTCCGTGAGCTCGGTCAGCTTCAGCGGCACGCGCAAATCGGGCTTGTCCGAACCGTAGAGCAGCATCGCCTCGTCGTACGCCATGCGCGGGAACGGGCTCGGCAGATCGATGTCGAGCACGCTCTTGAACACGCTCTGGATCAGCTCCTCCATCAGCACCATGATTTCGTTCTGCGTCATGAACGAGGTCTCGACGTCGATCTGCGTGAATTCCGGCTGGCGGTCGGCGCGCAGGTCTTCGTCGCGGAAACACTTGACGATCTGGTAATAGCGGTCAAAGCCCGAAATCATCAGCAACTGCTTGAACAACTGCGGCGACTGCGGCAGTGCGAAGAACTTACCGGCATGCACGCGGCTCGGCACCAGGTAATCGCGCGCGCCCTCCGGCGTCGAGCGCGTGAGCATCGGCGTTTCGATGTCTATAAACCCGTGGCGGTCGAGAAATACGCGCACCGCCATCGCCGTTTTGTAGCGCAGCTTGAGGTTCGTCTGCATCTGCAGCCGGCGCAGGTCGAGAAAACGGTACTCGAGTCGCACGTTTTCCGACAGGTTGTCATCGTCCATCATGAACGGCGGCGTCAGCGAGGGATTCAGAATCTCGATTTCACCGGCGAGCACTTCGACTTCGCCGCTGACGAGGTTCGCGTTGACCGTTCCCGCCGGCCGCTCGCGCACCTTGCCGGTCACGCGGACGACGAATTCATTGCGCAACTTCTCCGCGGTCCGCAGCGTCGCCGGATTGTCGGGATCGCACACTATCTGCAGCAAGCCCTCGCGGTCGCGCAGGTCGATGAAAATAACGCCGCCGTGGTCGCGCCGGCGATGGACCCAGCCGTAAACGGTGATGGTCTCTTTGAGGTGCTGGCGGTTGATCAAACCGCAGTATTCGCTACGCATGATTGACATCGACTCGCATTGATATTGACTGACGACGGACGCGCGGCTTAAGAACCGGCGGCGCCCGCGCTATTGATTGACGGCCTGCTGGCGCGCGGCCTCCGGCCGGTTGAGCATGTTGCCGCCGCGCCGCCCGCTGCCACTGGGCGCGACCACACCCATCGAGATGATGTACTTGAGCGCCGCATCGACGCTCATGTCGAGCTCGATTACGTCCGTCCTCGGCATCATCAGAAAAAATCCCGACGTCGGGTTGGGCGTCGTCGGCACATAGACGCTGACGTATTCCCCGCGCAAATGATTCACCACGTCGCCGCCGGGCTGGCCGGTTAAAAACGCAATCGTCCACGAGCCTTCGCGCGGGTACTGCACGAGCAGCGCCTTGCGAAATGCCTGGCCGCTGGACGAGAACAGCGTGTCCGACACCTGTTTCACGCTGTGATAGACGGCGTTGACGAACGGGATGCGGCCCAACACGCGCTCCCATACAAATAGCAGGCGCTGGCCGAGAATGTTCGCGGCAATCAATCCCGTGCCGAAGACCACCACCAGCGTAAGCAAGACGCCCATGCCCGGCACGTGGATGCCGAGCCACTGCTCGGTCTGAAACTGCTCCGGCAGCAGCAGGAGCGTCTGGTCCATCGTGCTGACCAATAGATGAAACACCCACAGCGTGATGCCGAGCGGTACCCAGATCAGTAAACCCGTGATGAAATACTTTTTCAACCGCACCCTCACACTAATACCTTGATTTACAACCCGCGCGCTTGCGCGCGAAAACATACAACGATTTAAAGAGCCTTCCGCGCGCGCCGCGGCGCGACCAGGGAATCAGCTGCCCGCGGGGCTGGCGGTCGGTGTTGCGCTCGCCACAGTCGCCTCGGGTTTCTTGGCCGGCGCCTCCGTTGCGGGCTTGGCGTCCGCGCTGGTCGCCGGTTTGTCCACCGCTGTCGCCGCCGATTTTTCCGCCGACTTGTCGTCCGGTTTTGCTTTGGGCGTTGCGCCGTGCTTGAAATCGGTCGCGTACCAACCGCTACCCTTCAACTGGAAGCCAGCGGCCGTTACCATTTTACTCAAGCTCGGTTTGCCGCACGCCGGACAATCCTTGAGCAGTGCGTCGCTCAATTTCTGCAGAAATTCCTTCTGGAATCCGCAATCGACGCATCGATACTCGTAGATGGGCATAAATTTCCCCCAAATTCAAAAGGTTGGATTATAGCGGAAAGCGCCCCGCACAGCGAGTGAGATGGGGCTGAAACAGGCCAAACTCAAGAGGCCGAACGTGCGCGTACGCCGCGCAGGTGCCAGTGACCGCTCCGCTATAATTGCGCTTTCGACATGCGGGACGCCGAAGGCCGGGGGCGTGGTCGCGCCAGGCGTGCCACGGCCCGCTTCAATCAAGCTGCGCAACAGGACCTTTCGCATGAACACCCAACATCAGGTTTTCCAGAAACTGCTCGTGCGCATCCAGCGTCTCGCGCCCCTGCCAACCGCCGTGGTCCATCCCTGCGACAGCGAATCGCTGCGCGGAGCGCTCGACGCCGCGCGGCGCCGGCTTATCAAACCGATACTGGTGGGGCCGGAAGCAAAAATCCACCGGGTCGCCAAAGCAGCGGGCTTGAACATTCGCGGCTGCGAAATCGTTTCCACCGAGCACAGCCACGCGGCGGCGGAAGCCGCGGTAGCGCTCGCGCGTGTACCGATCGCGCTCACCAGCCTCGGCGCAGTCGCGCATGGCTTCCGCTGCGATTGCAGTACTGTTGCGCGCGCACGCCAAGAAAGCACGCAAGTGACAAACGCCACACCTGCCGACTGCCGGGAACCGTGATCGCTTAGAATAAATACGTGACCAAGAAAGAGAGCCCAAATGGACGAACCCACCGAAAAGATAGAGATTCATCGCGGACTGAAAAGCGTTTACTTCGACCGCTCGCGCGTGTGCTTCATCGACGGGCGCGCCGGCGAACTGCGCTACCGCGGCTACTCGATCCATGAGCTTGCCGAGCGCTCGACTTTCGAAGAAACGTGCTACCTGCTCCTGAAGGGTGAATTACCGGCGCGCGCGGAGCTCGCCGTGTTCGCGGCGGAATTGAAGGCCGCGCGCGTGCTTGCCCCGCAGATCTACGAAGTAATCCGCACGATCCAAAACGCCCACCCGATGGACGTATTGCGCACTGCGGTGTCGGCGCTCGCGGCGTTCGATCCTGAAACCACCGATAAATCGCCGGCGGCGACGCTGCGCAAAGGCATCCGGCTCACCGCGCAAGTGCCGATGATCGTCGCCGCGCATGAGCACATCCGTAACGGGCGCGCACCGGTGGCGCCGAACCCCGGACTTAACCACGCGGCGAACTTTCTCTACCTGTTGAAGGGCAAGGAACCCAGCGCGGATGCGGCACGGCTGATGGAACTCGACATGGTCCTGCATGCCGAACACGGCTCGAATGCGTCGTCGTTCGCGGCGCGCGTGGTCGCCGGCACGGACGCCGACCTGCACGGCGCGATCACCGCCGCCGTGGCCGCACTCGCCGGCCCCGCGCACGGCGGTGCCGCGGAAAACGTGATGCGCATGGCACAGGAGATTGGCGACGCCGCCAATGCCGCGGAGTACGTAAGAGCGAAGCGCGCGAACAAGGAGCCCGTGATGGGCTTCGGCCACCGCGTCTATCGCGCCGAGGATCCGCGCGCCCGCCACATGCGCGCCGGGGTGGAAAAACTTTCGCGCGAGATGGGCCAACCGCAGTGGTACCTGATCCTCGAGGCGGT
>JAYVME010000149.1:0-11976 GCA_043759115.1 Betaproteobacteria bacterium
GCCCGCCAAAATACCCGGGCAACAACTGGCCTCCCCTGCACTTTTTACGGGCCTGATCAAATGCGGGCATTGTGGTGCGAGCATGACGCAGGCGACGGGAAAAAGCGGACGCTACCGCTATTACAAGTGCGTCACCCGAATGACCAGCGGGGTACACCGCTGCACTGCCCGTAACCTGAGCCGTGAATCGACGGAGCAAATCGTTCTCACCACCCTGGCCGACAAGGAGTTCACGCCGAGCCGGGTCGGGATCATGCTGCGGGAGTTACGAAAGCGTCAGCGTGCTGCACGCAGCGCAGAGGACGCACGGTTCCAGCAATTGACGCGGGAATTAAAGGAAATTGATACGGGCATCGCGCGCCTGTATGAAGCGGTCGAGAAAGGCCTCTTGCCGCTCGATACGACGCTGCAGGAGCGCTCGCAGAAGCTTCAGGCAAGGAGACAGGATGTGCTGGTCGCCAGCGCCGCTCTACGCGACAAATGGGAAGTCCCGCTCAACAAACTCACGCCGGCACACGTCCAGAAATTCACGCGTGCGCTGAGGACGCGGTTACTCGATACGGCATCAGGATTCGGCAAAGCGTATCTCAACCTGCTGGTGGATGAGATACGGCTTGATGGCAACGAGCTGCACATCAAGGGCAACTATCGTGCCCTTGCCCGTGCAGTCTCGCTGTCGAAAGAAGGGAAGCTGGACACGGTGCCCAGCTTCGTACCAGAGTGGCGCGCCCGGCAAGATTCGAACTTGCTACCCCTTGGTTCGTAGCCAAGTACTCTATCCAGATGAGCTACGGGCGCTGAAGGACGCGAATTATAGCAGAGACCCCGCCGCGCCGAAACCGCCGGATTTTTCATTACTCCAGCGGATCGACATCCAATCGCACCGCAATGCCCGCAAGTTCCTTCGACACCGGCGGATAGCGTTTCATTACCAGGGGATCATGGCCCGGAATGATGTGTTGCGGCGAAGCGGCAAGCCGACGCAGCGTGTCATAGCCTGCGAGCATTTCAGCCACATCGAAGACCAGCGGGAAACAGCGGCCCTGTTCCATGTGCTCGTAATAGTGGCTGGCGTCCGAGGCGAGCACGACCCAGCCGCGCTGTGTATGCACACGCACCGATTGCAGGCCCTGGGTATGTCCGCCGATGTGATGTACGCTGACACCGGGTGCAATCTCCGCCTCGCCACGGTGAAAGATGACGCGCTCTCCGAACACCAGGCGCACCATGCCGACCACTTCCTCGACTTCGTACGGGTGGCGGAAAAACGGCTGGCGCATGTGACGGCCGGTGACAAACTCCATTTCCTCGTCCTGCAAATGGAACTGCGCATTGGGGAAATCGAAGAACGTCCCGACGTGATCGTAATGCAGATGCGTAATGACGACCTCGCGCACGTCTGTCGCCCTGACGCCCAAGAGCGCAAGCCCTTCGCGCGGTTCGCGCACGAGCGTCCGCTTGCGCCGGGCCGCCATTGCCGCATTGAAACCGGTATCGACGACGATTACGCGCTCATCGTTGCGTATGAGCCAGATGAAATAATCCATCGGCATGGGCCCGTCGTGTGGATCGCCGCCGATGAAATGCTCCGGCCGGCGCGCGTCGCGCTCGGCGTATTTGATCGCAAACACTTCGTACGTCGGCGGATTCACGGGGAGGCTTATCATTTCTTCCCGTGCACGACACGCTTCGGCTTGGCGGTCAGCCGCATCAGTTTGCCGATATCACTGACCTGCTCTATACCGCTGATCAGCTCGGCCAGTTGCGCCGCGCGCGCCTCGCCGATAACTGGCGGCGCGAGACTGTCGAACTTGACGCGCAGCTCGGCATCGGACAGCGGATTCTGAATAGAACCTTTGGGATAGTCGACCTGCGAGACATAGCGGTGCCCGTCGTTCATGGTCACGGTCATTTTGCACGACACGCCGCGCGGCAGCGATGCATCGACCGTGAACTCGGTGATCTCGGAAATCCGGCGCAGCACCGGGTCCTTCAGCTTGCGATCGCTGTATTGCCTGAGCAGCGCCTGCCCTTCCTTCAGCGCGACCGCGATTGAATACGGCAGGCTGACTTGCGCCTCGTGATAAGTCCGCGGCTTTTTGTTCTGATGATAATGCGCCCAGTCGGGATGACGCGCCATTTCGATATGCCTGATCTCGCCGAGCGCCGGCTTGTCGCGCCTGCGTATCTCGAGCGCGCAATCGATTGCATTATGAATGGGCCGCGCGCAGGAGTACGGCTTGAATTCGATGTTGAGCTGGTACGGCTTGTCGAGACCGGCAATCAACTGCCGCGCGTCGGACTTATCAGTGAAAGTGCGCAGAAAACCGCGTTCGCCCTCGAATATGGTGTCGGCACCAGTGAATCCGAAGTGTGCCATGCCCGCCGCCGTCATGCCATTACGCGCTGCCGGCCCCGGGTTGAAGCGCTTTTGCATCGAGGGCCCATACATCTCCATCAGGCCCGAGGCCTGCGCACCGGCGAGCCCGAATGCCGAGGTCAGCTTGGCCGGTGTCAGACGGTAGAGCTTGCCGGCGGCGACTGTCGCGCCGAACACGCCGCAGGTCGGCGTAGTGTGAAAGCCGCGATTCCTGAGCGATGAATTCGCCGCCCGGCTTACGCGCTCCATCATCTCGCAACCCGCGGCGAGCGCAACCAGCAGTTGCTTGCCGCTCGCGCGGTGCTGCTCGGCTGCCGCCAGCGCCGCTGAAAATACCGGTGGGCTGAAATGAAAGAGCGCAAGCACGTCGATGTCGTCGAGCTCGATGCTGTGCGAGGAGATTGCATTCGCAAACGCAGCCTGCGCGGCGGGCACGCGCAGCGTATAGCCGATCAGGGTCGCTTCGGCCTTGGCGCCCGAACACTGCGCGAACATGCGCGCGGCACGCCCGCTCGCGGTCTGGCTGCCGGCGATCGCAACGCCCAGATAGTCGAGCAGCAGACGCTTGACGGCCGCGCGTGACGCATCGGGAAGCTGGCGGTAATCATATTGGTGAAAGTGATGTGCAAGTTGCGCGGCGATGGGAGTAGTCATGAGCGTCCAGGATCCGGGCTAGATTGAAAGAGTTATTCGGGTTGCCGTTGGCGCGGCAAGCAGCGCGATGAGTTCGCGGGTGCTGTCCAGCGTGTCTAGCCGGGCCACGAGCTGCATTACCTTGTCGACGTTGGCGGGCGTCAGGCACGCGCGCGCCACGTGGCGGAACTTGTATTCGACATCCGCCGGCTGCAGCGGATTTTCCGGGCTGCCGCGGCGATGCAGAATCTCGCGCTCAAGCGTGCGCCCATCGCGCGTCGTGACGCTGACGCGCGCCGCGTGCCGGAATACGGCACCCATGCCTTCGATCCGCGGGTCGACGCGTGCGCTGATGCGTCGGATAAAGTCGAAAATTTTCGGGTCATGCAGGCGGTCTTCGCGGTACTGATCGACGAACGCCATGCCGTCGAGCGCAATCACCGCCAGGCCGTAATACAGATTCATCTGCGCCGCGGTCACGCCCTGCGCCTTGTATTCCCACGCGCAATGCACATGTGTCATGTGGCTCAATCCCGCCTCGACCTTGGCGATGTCGTCGGCCTTCAACTGGTTCTCGCGCATAAGGTCGGCGAGCGCATCGAGCGCGGTGTGGATGCTCGTCACGCTGGCGTGCGGCTTGTAGCCGACGTTGACCGTCTCCCACACCGTGCCGAGCCCCGCGGTCAGGCGCAGTGGATTGGGCGTGTCGGACAACGAACTCAAGTAACCGCCATACGGCGCTTCGAGCACATCGGTGATGCCGGTGAAGCCGCGCCTCGCGAGCAATGCCGAATACACGCCGCTTTGCGCCGCACGGCCAGAATGAAAGCGCTTCACCATCGCGCCCTCCTGCGCCGCCATCAGCCCACCCGCCTGCGAGCCGACAATACCCAGCGTGTGCTGCATCTGGCCCGCATCCAGCTTCAGCATGCGCCCCGCGGTTGCCGCGGCAACAAATGCGCCCGACGTTCCCTGCGGATGGAAGCCGCGCAGGAATAAACTCATCGTCGCGGCATTGCCCACCCGCGTGCCGACCTCGTAGCCCGCGATCATCGCCGTGATCACGTCGCGCCCCGGTGCGCCGCCCGCGGCCTCGGCGAATGCCAGCGCAACCGGTGTGGCGAGCGAACCCGGATGCACGATCGATTCCTTGTGTATGTCGTCGAGTTCGAACGCATGTCCCGCCGTGCTGTTCACCAGCACCGCATGCGCCACGGTCGTCCTCCGGCCGCTGCCGAAAATGGACGCGATGGGTTTCGCGCCCTCCTCTTCGACCATCGCCTGCACGTGCCGCGTCCACGGCAGCGTGACGCCGAAGAGACAGCAACCGATGCTGTCGAGCGCGCAGTATTTGATCCGCTCTATCGCTACGCGCGGAATATCCCCGAACTTGAGGTTCGCCGCGAACGCGGCAAGATCGCGCGTCGCATGGGCCAGTAGCGGTGGCTGGGCGTTACTCATATCGGATTTCGCTCAGCGCCGGTCGGCGCCGACCGCCTCTGCAACTGACTTGAATCCATCCGCGCGCAATCGCGCCGCAAGGTCGCGCTTGATGCGGCCGACCAGCTCCGGTCCGTGAAATACCAGCGCGGAATACAACTGCACGAGTGACGCGCCGGCGCGGATTTTGGCGTACGCATCCGCGCCGCTGGCAACGCCGCCACAACCGATGATGGGCAGGCGCGCGCCGACACAACGATACATTTCCGCCAGACAGGCGTTGGCTTTGGCGAGCAATGGCACGCCAGACAGACCGCCGCCCTCGCCGGCATGGCGGCTACGCAGAGTCGCCGGCCGCTCGATCGTGGTGTTGCCGACGATCAGCCCGTCGATTTTCGTTGCCAGCGCAACTTCGGCAATGTCCCGCACCTGATCATTATCGAGATCGGGCCCCACCTTGACCAGCAAGGGCGGCACCCGGCCGGTGCTCGCGGCGGCCTGTACGCGCGCATCCAACACACGCACGATCAGTTCCTGCATCTGGTCGCGCGCCTGCAGGCCACGCAGCCCCGGCGTATTAGGCGATGAAAGATTGCAAACGAGATAATCGGCCAACCCGCAGACCGCCTCGATGCCCCGCACATAATCGCCCGCGGCATCAGTGGCATCGCGATTCTTGCCGACGTTCGCGCCCACGATGCCGCGCGCGCCGGCTCCGCGTCGCCGCTTTGTAAGCTGTCCGACAAACGCCGCGAGTCCTTTGCTGTTGAAGCCAAAGCGGTTGATCACGCCCGCGTCCTCGTCGAGTCGGAACAAACGCGGTTTGGGATTGCCCGGCTGCGCCAGCGGCGTGACCGTTCCGGCCTCGACAAAACCGAAACCGAGCGCCAGCATCGCGTCGATGACTTCGGCGTCTTTATCGAAGCCCGCGGCAAGGCCGAGCGGATTGCTGAAATCGAGATCCCATACGCGCGTGGCGAGCAGTGGATCGTCGATCTGCGCGCTAGCGCCGGCGAGGCCGTGCTTCAACGCCCAGATCGTGGCGCCGTGCGCGGCCTCGGGGTCGAGGAGATGCAGCAGCGGACGCGCGAGACGATAACCGGGATTTGCCATGAGTGGATGGTCGCTGCTCTAATTTTCGAACTCGTCTTTAACTTCGGCCTGCCGGTCGTCCGCACCCGCCGCGCACGCGGATTACATGCGCCGGAACGGAATGTCGATTCTGCTACAATCGGCACAAACTCTACACGATGATGCACCGGCGGGCAACGCAACGGCCATCAGCGTGATTCACCGCGAGGTTCCCCTATGAAACGCCTGATCGTCGCCATCACCGGAGCATCCGGCGTCATCTACGGCATACGCGCGCTCGAAGTGCTGCGCGCGATGGGCGGCATCGAAACGCACCTGATACTGACACCGTCCGCGGCGCGCACGATACTTGAGGAAACCGACTACAGCGTCGACAAGGTGAAGAAGCTCGCGCATCACCTCTACAACTACAAGGATATCGGCGCGTCGATTTCGAGCGGATCGTACAAAACCGAAGGCATGCTGGTCGCGCCCTGCTCCGTGAAATCATTGAGCGGAATCGCCCACTGCTATAACGACGAACTGGTGGTGCGCGCCGCCGACGTCTGCCTGAAGGAGCGCCGCCGCGTCGTGCTGCTGTTTCGCGAAACGCCTTTGCACGCCGGACATATCGCGCTAATGGACCAGGCCACGCGCAACGGCGCCATCCTGATGCCACCGGTGCCGGGGTTCTACAGTCGCCCGCAAAGTGTCAACGATCTCGTGATGCAGACGGTCGGCCGCGCGCTCGATCTCTTCGGCATCGATGCGCATATCGTCAAACGCTGGACCGAGTCCGCGCCCGCTGCCGCCGGCAAAAAGCCCCGCCGCGGCAAATAGTGTTTGCGATGGCCACGACGAACGGCGCTGCCAATCAGGAGTCCGCGTTCTGGCAGTTCTCACTCGATCTTTACGCCCGGCCGCGCGTGGCGGATGCCTGCCTCGAACTGCAGGACAGCGCGGGCGTCGATGTCAACGTGATGTTCTACCTGTTGTTCCTCGCGATCCGCGAGCGGCAGGTCGGTCGCGACGACGTGGCGCGCATCGATGCGCTGGTTGCGGCGTGGCGTGAGCGCGCCGTGCTGCCATTGAGGACGCTGCGGCGCAGACTCAAAACCGGTATTGCGCCGTTTCCGGTCAAGGATACCGAACCCTTGCGCAGCGCAATCAAGCGCATCGAGCTTGACGCCGAACACATCGAACAGGACACGCTTGAACGGCTGGCGCCTGCATCTGACACCGGCTCACCGGCCGCCTCACCCGCCGCGGCGGCGCGCGCCAATCTCGCCGCCTATGAAATGTTTCTCGGCAGCCTGCCTGCCGCCGCAGTCGCCATCCTGCTCGATGCCTGCGAGGGAAAAACGCCGGGCGCGGAAGCGCGCTAGAAACGTCGGCGCGTCTTTACTCGGGCTTGATGCCGAGTTCCTTGATCAGCTTGGCCCACTTCACAATTTCCGTTTTGATGTAAGCGGCAAACTGCTCCGGCGTATTGCTCGCCACGTCCGCGCCCTGCTCCGCGAACTTCGCTTTGATCTCGGGCAACGCCAGCACCTTGATGATCTCCGTGTGCAGCCTGCCGATGATTTCCTTCGGCACTGCGGCAGGCGTCAGAATGCCCCACCACGACACCACGTCGAAATCCGGGTAACCGGATTCAGCAACGGTCGGAATATCCGGCATCGCCGGCGACCTCTTAAGACTGGTCACCGCGACCATGCGCAGCCGGCCGCCCCGGACGAACGGCTGGGCGGAAATCGGCGAAGTGAAATAAATCTGCGCCTGACCGGCCACGACGTCGGTCAATGCGGGCGCGGCGCCTTTGTAAGGGATGTGCACCATGTCGATATGCGCGACCTTCTTGAAGAGCTCGCCCGCGAGATGCCCTGCGCTGCCGCTGCCCGATGATGCGTAATTGATGGAGCCGGGTTTCGATTTCGCGAGCACGACCAGATCCTTGACCGTGCGCACCGGCAGCGACGGGTGCACCACCAGCAGATTGGGGGTGGTGGCGACGAGCGTCACCGGTGCGAGATCCTTTACCGGGTCGTACGGCATCTTGCTCATCAGGCTCACGTTGATCGTGAGATTGCTCGCCTGCCCCATCAATATCGTATAGCCGTCGGGCGCGGCCTTGGCGACGTACTCGGCGCCGATATTGCCGGTCGCGCCGCCGCGGTTTTCGATCACGATCTGCTGGCCGAGACTTTCGCCCAGCTTCTGACCGATGATGCGCGCGAGTATGTCGTTAGCGCCCCCGGGCGGGTACGGCGACACCAGCCGCACCGGTTTGGTCGGATAGGATTGCGCAGCGGCGCCGCTCGCAACGAGCGCCACTATGAACATGAGCACAATGCGCAACGAATCAGTCGTGAAATTTTTCATGCAGCCGCCGTAATCAGCTCGAACACGGGCAGTGTAATCTCGTCCGACACTATTTGGAACGCAACGCGCACTGGCATGCCGATGCGCACCGTGTCCGGCGCGCAGCCGACGATGTTGGTCATCAGGTGCGGGCCTTCGTCGAGTTTGACGGCAGCGACCACGTACGGCACCGCCGCGGCGAACGCCGGGCTTGGCGCGCGATGTATCACGGTGAACGAATACACTTCCCCGCGACCGCTGCAGGCGGTCCACGCCAGCCGCGCCGAACCGCACTTTGGACACAGTGTGCGCGGATAAAAATGGTAGTGGCCGCAGTCCTGGCAGCGCGGCATCACCAGCCGATGCTCGCGTGCCGCTGCCCAATACGGCGCGGTTGCGGCATCGGGATTCGGCAGAGGACGTTCAATCACTTCAGTCACGGCGTTCTCCTTCATCATGCGGCCGCCGCGCCACCGAGGATTAACGTGCAATGAATGCTGATCACGCCGCCGTTGCCGTGCACCAGCGCGACTTCAGCGTCCTTGACCTGCCGCTGACCCGCCTCGCCGCGCAACTGGCGCACCGCCTCAAGCACGTGAAAAAAACCGCCGCCCAGCCCCGGATGGCCGCCCGACAGCAATCCGCCGTGCGTCGTCACCGGCAATTCGCCACCGATACCGATGCGCCCGCCTTCAACGAAATGCCCGCCTTCGCCTTTCTTGCAAAAGCCCAGATCTTCGAGCTCGACGATCACGGTGATCGTGAAGCAATCGTAAATCTGCGCGAAATCCATATCAGTCGGTTTAAGTCCCGCCGTGCGAAACGCGGAGCGGCCGGCATCCACCGCGCCGGTCGTGGTGAGTTCGGTGTCGCCGATATGACTGTGACGCAAACCATAGCCCTGGCCCAGCAAATGCACCGGCGGCTTTTTGCGGTCACGCGCCCGCTCGGCACTGGTGACGATCGCCGCGGCAGCGCCGTCCGAGACGATGGCGCAATCCAGAATATGCAGTGGCGAGGTGATCATTTTCGACTTCAGCACATCGGCTATGGTGATCAGATCGCGTTTGTGCGCGTTCGGATTCATGCTCGCATGATGCCGCAGCGTCACTGCGACCTGCGCGAGCTGTTCCGGCGTGGTGCCGTACTCGTGCATGTGGCGCTGCGCGACCAACGCATAGAGCGACGGCACCAGCGGCCCGTACGGCACCTCGAACTGCGGATGCGCGCTGCCGCCTTCGGCCATTTTCTTGACCGCCGTCGCGCGCGTGCCGTGCGTGAGCAGGTTCTGGCCGGCCACGCACAACACCGTCGAGCATTGCCCCGAGGCGATCGCCATCGCCGCCTGATGAATCATCGCCGCACCCGATGCGCCGGCCAGATCGACCGTCGCCAGATACGATGGCCGGATACCCAGATGATGTGCAACCACCCCGCACGGCATGTTCCAGTGCTCGACGCGCACCGGCGTGGTCAGGAGGCCGTCAATGTCCGCCATGCGTAATCCCGCATCCGCGAGCGCGGCCTGCGCCGCATCGGTCTGCAGTTGCAGTGCCGAGCGATCCGGCACCCTGCCCACACGACTTTCGCCGATGCCGACAATCGCGGCTTTAGCACTCATCGCGGCCATCAGTCGGCGATCTGCACGCCGCGCAGGAGGTCGCGTGCAATGACGATGCGCTGGATCTCGGACGCGCCTTCGCCGACGCGGTAATGCCGCACGTCGCGGTAAAAGCGCTCGACCGGGAAACCGCGTATCACGCCCATGCCGCCGTGGATCTGCACCGCGCGGTCGGCCACGCGGCCGACCATTTCCGAACAGAAGAGCTTGCACATGCTGCCGGCGGACGCGACTTTGTCGCCTTTTTCAAGGCGGCGCAGCACGTCGTAGCAGAGAGCGCGCGCCGCCGCGATATCCACCGCCGAGTCGGCCAGCATCCATTGGATGGCCTGCCGCTCCGCGAGCAACTTGCCAAAAGTACGGCGCACTTTGGAATGCTCGATGGACTTGTCCAGCAACGACTCCGCGGCGCCGACGCACGAGCACGATACCGACATGCGGCCATCGTTTAGAGAGCTCATTGCAACCTTGAAGCCGGTGCCGACCTCGCCGATGGCGGCGTTCGCAGGCAGTACACAATCCTCGAACGTCAGTTCGGCAAGCTTGATCGAATCCGTCGCGATGGTCGTATCGACGCGCGTGACCGAAAAACCCGGCGTGCCGCGCTCGACGAGAAACGCGGTAATACCGCCGCGCGCGCGTTTGTCCGGATCGGTCACCGCCATCACCATAATCACGTCGGCAACATGGCCGCCGCTGATGTAGTGCTTGCGACCATTCAACACCCAGCCGTCGCCGCGCTTCTCGGCGCGCGTGCGCATGCTTGCCGCATCGGAGCCGGCTTCCGGCTCGGTCAGCGCAAAGGCCGATTTCAGTTTGCCGGCAGCGAACCCGCGCAGATATTTCTCCTTTTGCTCAAGCGTGCCGTGCCGTGAAATCGCCATCGGCGTCATGCCGCTTGAGTAATTAGCGGCGATGGTAAACGCACGGTGCAGGCGGCTGAATTCCTCGAGCGCGATGCAATACTGGAACAAAGAGAGCCCGCCGCCACCGTACTCGACCGGCAGGCGCATGCCGCAATAGCCATTTTTCTGCATGAGTTCGATGAGCCCTGCTGGAATTTCTCCGGTGCGGTCTATTTCCTCCGCCCACGGCGTGAGTTCGCGTTCGGTAAAACGCCGCACCGCGTCGCGCATCGCGCGCAGTTCATCGCTGAGTTCAACCTCAAGTGCAGTCGTTTCCATTGCCGCCTTCCCTCACTGACGTTTTTGCATTTTTTCGAATTTTATTCGCTAGACTTGCCGGTGCTTCACGATCAGCGCATCGACCACTCGCGCCCCCGCACCCACGCCATACAGCACGAGCGGATTGATGTCGAGTTCGGCGATCCCGTCACAGCAATCGTGCCCCAGCCACGACAGGCGCACGATGAGACCGCACAACGCTTCAATATCCCGCGGCGCGGCGCCGCGCACCCCGTCCAGCATCTTATAACCACGCAGTTCGCGCAACATGGCATGCGCCTCGTCTCGATCGATAGGCGCTACGCGGTAGGCGAGATCGCGCAGCACTTCAACATGGATGCCGCCGAGCCCTGCCACCACCACCGGACCGAAAACCGGATCATTGACCAGTCCCAGCATGAACTCCAGACCCGCCGGCGCCATTTCTTGTACTAACACGCCATCCAGCCGCGCGTCGCTCCTATACGCCGTAGCCGCCGCCAGTACTTCCCCGTATGCCTTGCGCACGGCGCTCGCGCCGCGCACGTGCAAACGAATTGCAGCGGCTTCGGTCTTGTGCGGAATATCCGCCGATTCTATTTTGAGCGCGACCTCGCCGCGGAGGTCCCGCGCCATGCGCACGGCCTCATCCGCATCGCGCGCCAGCGTTTCGCGCGTGACCGGGAATCCATAAGCGGCGAGCACGGCTTTACTCGCGCGTTCGGTCAGCGTGCCTGCAGCCGACTGGATATGCTCGCGCGCGACTGCCCTGTCTATATTCCCGGGGCGCGCGGACACACCGGCGGTGCGCTGGCGATTTTGCAGGAACCCGCCGTAGCGCACCGCCGCCCGCACCGCCTTCAAACAGCTCAAGGTGTTGCGATACACCGGCACGCCTTCCGCCGCGAGACTGCTCGCCGTCAGCGCCGGATCGTCGTTGCACGCGCCGGTCCACAAGATGGCGACCGGTTTTTGCGCGCATTTCGCCGCCTCCGCCGCCTGCCGCACGTCACTGGCCACCGACAACGTAAAAATAGGAATCATCACGTCGACATTTTCATCGGCGGTGATGGCCTCGATGCAGTGCCGGAAGATATCAGGCTTGCCGATGGCCGCGTTAGTCACATCGGTCGGATTGGCGGTCGTGCCGTGTTTCGGCAGCAATGCCGCGAGCCGCGCCTGGGTTGCAGCACCGTAGGCGGGAAAGCTCAAGCCGAGGCGCGCGCCGAGATCGACCAGCAACACGCCGTTGCCGCCGGAAATCGTGGTTGCCGCAACCCGCGTGCCGCGCGGCCAGCGCCGCGTGC
>JAYVME010000150.1:0-5376 GCA_043759115.1 Betaproteobacteria bacterium
GCTCGCACGGAAATTACTGGTGATGACCTCGATGTTCTGATTGAGATAGTCCTTGGGCTGCACGCCTTCCTTCTTGAAGGTTGCCTGCGCAAACCGGTCAGTGCAACTGCCCTTGGGTACCGCAACCTGTTTGCCGTCCAGCCATTTCAGCGCTTCCTTCGCATTGGCGAATTTGGGTGCGTCGTTGCGCGCAAGGAATATGTTGCATTGGTCGAAGCCCAGGCCCAGCGTTCCTACAATTCGAATGTCGGCGGTTTCGATCTTGGTGGTCGAGACTATCGACGGCATGTCGCCCATATAGCCGATATGCTGTTTGCCCGCCAGCATGTTGTTGACGATGATCGCGCCCTGCAGGCCCACCTGAAATTCGACTTTCGAGCCTTTAGGCAGGTATTTCTCGTAAAATTTCTTGCCGCGCATCACAACACCTGACCACGACTCCGTGTAATACGGCTGATAGCCGATCACCAGTTCGACCGGTTGGCCTGGCTTTCCAAAATAGAGATCGGTCGCCCAACCCCGCCCCGTCGTAACTGCGAGCATGGAAATTGCCGCGAACACCTGCATGAAGCGTTTCATTGCGTGCATGACATCCTCCTGTTTGGTTAACGACTATCGCCCGCCGGTGAATATTTTGAAATCCCGGTTGCGGCGGTTACTCGGCCTGCGTCCTACTTTGATCCAGAAGATACCAGATAGCGCGCGATCAGCGACGACAAACGGCGCATGACGACATATCCCGACGCGGGGTCGCCTTCCAGCACCCGCAACGCCTCCCTGCCGTTGATGCGCAATACCTGCGAGCGCTCCAGACAGGTCGCCCGCGCAATCCGCCGCGGCTGGTTGTCCAGCAGCGCCGCCCAGCCAAACACCTCGCCCTTGCGCAGCATGAAACCGGCCGGACTTACCCGCTCGTCGCGGCCGATCAGAAACTCGACCCGCCCCGACTCGAGGATAAAAAAATCGTCCGCCGGATTGCCAACGCCATAAAGCGCACAGCCGGCGTCGAATTCCTCTTTTTTCGCCAACTCCGTTATAGCCTTCAGCGTCTGCCCGGTAATGCCCGCGAACAACTCCGCCGCGTTGAGTGCGCTTTGCGCAACAACGTAGATAGAGTCCCCTTCGACCTGCACCGAAAAACTCTCCAACGGCGCTTCGGCCAGTCCGATCGCGGCACCGGTGCGGATGTCCCATTGCCACAGATGCTGATGGCAGGTCAGCACTGCCCCGTCATACAGGCCTTCGCACAGCGCCACATCCTGATGCGGGCACATCGCCTGGTAGGCAAAATACTCGTCGCCCGCGTTGGCGACGAGCAGCTTTACGCCGCCTTCCACCGCGCACTCGACCATGCCGTTGGCCGGAACCTGATTGCGCGGACAGACGAATGTTTTGCTCATGACCGGTCAGCTAAATTTGTCATAGCGGATATTATCCGCGGTGAGCTTGGCCTGCAGCAACAGCATGCGAATCGCGCCATCGACCGCGGGCGGCGGCCCTGCCAGATAGGCGCGCAAGTTCTGGTATTTGCCCTGCATGTGTTTTGACGCGACATCGTGTACCAGGCCCTGGTCGAAGGCAAGCGCGGGGTGCGCAGCGCGGGCCGCCGGCGGCACTTCTTCATCCGAGAATGCTACGATGACCCGCAGCTTGTCCGGAAACTGGCTTGCAAGTTGACTTAATTCGTCGAGATAAAACGCATCCGCATAAGTGCGCACGCCGAAAAAAACGTGTCCGCTGTATTGGTCGAAATAATGCTCCTGACGCGCCCGTGACAGAATGGACATGATGCCCGCGATGCCGCTGCCACCAGCAATGCATAGAATGTTCTTGCCCAGCGTGGGATAAAACGTCGCCGCGCCCAGCGGACCGAACCATTCGACCTGTTGCCCTTCGATCGCGCCGCGGAACAACCACTCGGAGGCCCCGCCGCCCGGTTTTTTCTTGACCACGAAATCAAGCCGGCGCGCCGCGCGCTCGAAATTCACCATCGAGTAGCCGCGATACCCTGTCACGCCCGGCACCTGCAGCACCACGAACTGGCCGGCATCGAAGTCGCAGGGCGCATCGAGTTCAAGCGAGAAGCTCGCCACATCCGGCGCTAATACCCTGGCGTTCCTGATAGTGCCGCGGCCAAATGCCGGCGTGCACGCGCCGGGATCCATGGTGTAGACGAAATTGGCGACCTCGAGCGTGCAGTCGCTGGTGGCGACACACTGGCACATCAGAAATTCGCCCGGCTGCTTGAGATATTTGCGCCCGGCGGCCTGCGGCCATGCGTCCTCGACGTCCCCCGCGATGAGCCGGGCTTTGCATGTGCCGCAAGTGCCGGTGCCGCACTCATACGGCAGATGGATGCCCGCCGCCAGACCGGCATACAGGACGCGCACGCCCGGCGTGGTGTCGAAGTGAAAGGCGCGATTGCGCGCGTTGACCTGAATTCGCATTTAGCGGAGGGTCAGAACGGAATGTGATAACCGATGCCGAACTGCCGGGTATCGAGCTTTACCACCCGTTTGAGGAGCTTGGGCGCGCCTGTGCTTATTTTTACCGTATCGAGGTAGCGTCCCACCGCAAACAGCTGAGTGGCACCGCCATCGAGATCGGTTCTGAACACCTGCAGAGCAGACACGACGGCCGCCTGTTGTTGCGCCGAATCGACCTCGACCGTGTAGACGGTGGCGTGGCGTGTCACCGGCGAATGATCGCTGTTGTGGCGCGGCAAATTGGTAAATAGCGCCTGCATGCCCGCTTTGTCATGGTCCAGCCATATCATGTCCTTGCGAATCTCCGGGCTGTGCGCGGTTATGCTGTAGCGATAGTCCGCCTCGCACAGGTCTAGATAACCCTTGAAATTTTTTTCGTTCAAGGCAAGGCACGACCGATACACGAGTTCTTCAATTGCCGTTCTGTCGGGTTGCATTTTCACTCTCCTCCGCGCGCGCTGCGTTTGGCGGGTTGCGCAGGACTGACACTAGGCTGCCGCGGTTATCTTGCGTTCGCCGTACGGATCGTACGCCTTGCGTCCCATGCGACGGCTCCACTCGGCATAGAAATGCCGCATCCCGCCCTCGTCGTGTATCGTCATGTTTTCTTCGCGGCCGTGTATCACCCAGGTCGGCTCGCTGCCCGTGCGCATCGCGCGCCCCTGGCCATGCACCCCCAGCAGGTCTTCGTGCAGATTGCGCCCGAACGGGCCCCAGATCGTGTTGTGGTCGCGTATCCGCTCCGCGCGCTGATCCGGCGTATCGCTTTTCAGGCCCAGCCCGCGAAACTCAATGAGCAGCTTGTTCGGTCCGAGCGGAATCGACGTATCCATGCGCAACACCGAGGTTCGCAGGTTGTATGTCATGCCCGGAAAAATATCGATCAGGATCCAGCCGCCGGGGGCGAGTCCCGGCCAGCCGACGCCCCGCTGCTGGCTTCCTTCGTACGCATCGTATTTGATTTCCATGGAACCGACGGTTGCGTGTCCGTTCGGATAACCGGTGTATTTGCGGTCGAAATAACCCGGCTGCAGCATGCCGGTCACGCGGTTAAAGTAATGCATGTAATCGTGATAGAACTCGCTGTTGGTATCGTGCCACAGCTTGTAATTGGTATCGACGATCGCCCGGTGATAGTGGAATACCTCGAGCGGCATCGACAGGTTGTCATGCAGCATATTGAGCGAGTCGCCGATGTATTCACCGAGCGTGCACGCGTTGTCGTCAATATTCACCCATACGAATCCGCCGAACCCGACCTCGGTGCGCACTTCACGCAATCCGGTATCCGCTTTGCAGAAACGCTTCTGGAAACCCTGCTCTTCACGCGAAATATCGGTGCAGTTGCCCTTGGTGTCGAACGACCAGGCGTGAAAGATGCACGTGATGCGCTTGGCGTTGCCGACCGGGTCGTAAAGCAGCGTATTACCCCGGTGCGGACAAACGTTATAGAAACTGCGCACCTGCATGTCTTCGCCGCGCACCATGATAAGCGGCGTGCCGCCGGGGTGATGGAACGTGCGGTAATCGTATGCGGCGGGAACTTCCGATTCGTGGCAGGCGATTATCCAGCACTTATTGAAAATCTTTTCCCGCTCCTCTTGAAAGATCGTCTCATCGGTATAAATGCGGCTGTCGACAAAATGCGACGGCGGGAAATTGGGCTGCTTACTCCATTGACTGGCGTTCTTCGACATGGGGCCTCCAATAGTAAATTACTTAACCCGGTCAAAACTCGACGAACTCACGCAGATTCCATGCCAGCCATGCAATCTACCCCATTTAACGCGCAACATCCGCGCGGTTGTCTCGGCAGCACGCAAAACGAATGCATTGCTCGTTTCAAAAAGAAACCATCGCAAGACCGCGAAGAAACATGACTGGAAAACTGGAAAACACAGCGGGATACCCGTGCAGAGTTGCCCTCCCGGGCCACCGGGCACACAATCAATCGCTAGGTGACCTGCGGCAATGCGACCAGGTTGCCTAGCAGGCCGCGGGATCCGCGGAAAATTGCTTAAGATCCGGCGGGGGAGCATTGCGTTTTAGCTCGGCACACGCGTTCACGTATCCCGTTAATGCCTCGCCAACGAAACCCCGCAACATGCCTTCCTGGATACATTGCGCCTGCACCACCTCCAGGACGGGATTACGCTCGGCAGCGACTGTAAGCGACGCAAACAGAATCCCGCCGGCATAGACTGTCGCGGTGAGCGCGCGCGCAGGTTTTCTGTTCCGCGGCGACCAACCGCCCACCGCCTCTCCCACTCGCCGCCCCGGATTGATCATTACTTGCAGTTTGTCATGCAACGGACCGCATTCGTATCCGGGCGATCATCAACCATAAAGCCATTCCGATTTGGCATCTGCACCATCGCCAGCGTATTCTGATCCATCACTGCATTGTCCGGAATCAAGCCGTTAAGCTGCAAAATATAGGCGGACACCGCGTAGACCTCGTTTACGTTCAACGACTGCGGCCGGTCCATCGGCATCGCGCGACGGATGTAGTCGAACAATATGGGCGCATACGGATACATGCTGCCCGGGGTGAGGACGCGGGTGTTGGTCTTGAACGAGCCGATGCCGCCGACCATGGTGCCGTAGACCGGACCGCCTTTGGCCTCCGCACCGTGGCACACCGCGCACTTGGCGTCGTAGACAGCCTTACCCTCAGCCACCGTACCGCGTCCCATTGGCAGCCCCTTGCCGTCAGGCGTGCGGATGTCAATGTTCCAGGTCGAAATATCCGCCTCGGCGATGGGTTTTCCGTATTTCACATCCGGTTTGGCCACCGGCTGCGACATCTCTTGAGTTACGCAGCCGGCCGCTGCGAGAACCGCCGTTACGCTCAATGCAAGCTTAAGCAATCGCATTTTTCACCTCGCCG
>JAYVME010000151.1:0-5369 GCA_043759115.1 Betaproteobacteria bacterium
TGCACAAAAGAGCTGCACCGACGCGCCTGACTTGTCCCCCAAGGGGACTTCCTTCGGGGCGTAGCGAAGGCGCCCCCGCCTGCACCTTCAACGAATGCAGGCGAGTCGCCTGCGCTACCTTTATTTTGAAATGCGCTTTTAATCGAGCTTGACGCCCAGGCGCTTGCCGATCGCGCCCCACTTGTCGGCGTCGGCTTTGATGACCCTGGCGAATTCCGCCGGCGTATTGGCGACCGGGTCGTTGCCCTGCGCGATGAAATACTGCCGCACTTCGGGCGTGTTGACGATGGCGGCAATTTCCCGGTACAGCTTGTCGACGATCGGCCGCGGCGTTTTCGCCGGCGCGATGTAGCCGTACCAGATCAGCGCTTCATATCCGGGCAGCGTTTCGGCGATGGTGGGCACGTCCGGGATCGCCTGCGAGCGGGTCGGGCCGGACACGGCGATCAGCCGCAGGCGCCCGGACTTCCAGTGCGGCATCGTGCTGAACATGTTGGCATACGATAACTGAACCTCGTTGCCGAGCTCCGCGGTTATGTACGGCGCCACGCCTTTGTACGGAATGTGCGCCATCTTGACGCCGGCCATCGAGGCGAAGAGTTCGGCCGCCAGGTGCGGCGAACTGCCCGGGCCCGAGGTCCCGTAATTGAGCTTGCCGGGGTTGGCTTTCGCATAAGCGATGAACTCCGGCACCGTCTTCGCCGGCACCGACGGGTGTAGCAACATCACGAGCGGCGTCGAGATCACCTCGGTCACCGGCGCGAAATCCCTGATCGGGTCGTACGGCAGCGTCGTGAAGAGCTGCGCGCTCTGCGCATGCGTCGAGAACACCAGCAACAGCGTGTAGCCGTCCGGCACGGCATTGGCGACGATTTCGGTGCCGACGATGCCGGATGCGGCGGGCCGGTTGTCGATCACCATCGGCTGGCCGAATTTCTCCGCAAGCCGCTGCCCTATGTAGCGCGCCGTCAGGTCGCTGCCGCCGCCCGCCGCAAACGGCACAATGACGCGGATCGGGCGGTCCGGGTACTTCGATTGCGCGCAGGCGGGGGAGGTGGCGAGCGCCCCCAGTAACGCGAGCATCAAGCCGGTATATTTTTGCAAGCGGGTCAGCATGGCTTTCTCCTTTTGGTTTTCCGCGCGAGGCGTGATAGTGCACCCAATCGACTGGTAAGGACAACTCGCGGGGCGCCGCGGCCGGCGGTTCGCGCGGTCCGCCGGTGTGGATTATGATGGCGCTGGCGGAAATCAATCCGGTCAACCAGAGGACGCAAACATGAGCCAGCGCATCAAGGGTATATCCGACGCAGACGCGGCCGGCCCGGTCAAGGAGCTGTTTGAGTCATCCAACCAGTTGCTCGGGCGCACGGCGAATCTCGTGCGCATCCTTGCGCACAGCCCGCATCTGGCCAAATGGTTTTTGCCGCTCGTCGCCGCGGTGCGCCAGCCCGCGGCGGGCGCGGTGTCCGACGTGCGGCTGCGCAATCTCGCGGTGCTCAAGACTTCAACGGTCAACGGCTGCCAATATTGAACGGAACACAATCGGGTGCTTGGTCAAGCACTGGGACTTACCGACGCCGAATTCGACGCGTTGCAGGGCGAAGATTACATTGCCAGCGCGCTTTTTAATGAGCGCGAGAAAGCGGTCATGGCGTGGGCCGAGGCGATGACGCTCAACACCGCCAAGCGCGACGGCAAGGTGTGGACAGAGTTGCGGCGGCTCTTTACGGATGCCGAAATCGTCGAAGTGTCGCTGATCACCGGCATGTTCAATATGATCAACCGGCTCAACGACTCGTTTCGCACCGAGCTCGAGTCCACGGAATATAACCGCCGCCAGCATGGCGCGGTCGGCGTGACGCGGCGCGCGCTGGAGGATTACGCGTGCCGCATCTGCGCGGCGAAGGCGGGATGAGCGCGGTAGCGGCCATTTGCGGCGCGCCGCGCCGGAATTTATACTGAAAAAATGCCGGCCATGACAACCAGGGCCGGCACGATGACCAAGTGAGGATGCAATGAGAGGTGAATGGATCGTCCTGCTGTGCGGCGCCGCGCTGTGCGCCACGAGCCACGCGCATGTCACGCGCATCGTTATCGACTATGTTGACGCGCCGACATTCGACGCGCGCGAGTTCGGCGCCGCCGGCCGTTACGAAAAGCTGTCCGGCAAGGCGTTCGGCGAGGTCGACCCCGCCGATCCGCTGAATGCCGGCATCACCTACATCCAGGATGCGCCGCGCAACGCGCGCGGGCGCGTTGAGTACATCGTTGACATCAGCATACTGAAGCCGCTCGATACGGCCAGGGGTAATGGCACGCTGCTCTATGACGTGGTGAACCGCGGCGCGCGGCGCGCGTTCGACGTGTTTCACCTCGGTCCCGGCGGCGGCAACAATCCGTCGCGGGCCGCCGACACCGGCGACGGCTTTTTGCTGCGGCAGGGTTATACGCTGGTGGTGAGCGGCTGGCAGGGCGACCTGCCGAAAGGCGAAGGCGACTTCGCCGCCGATTATCCGGTGGCGACGCGCGACGGCGGGGCGATCGGAAAGTACATCACCGCGGAGTTCATAGTCACCAAGCCCGAGTTTACGCTGTCCGTCGGCTGGGACAACGGCCGCGCGCTGCAGCCGTATGTCGCTTTCGAACGCCAAACACCGCGCGCGCGGCTGATCCGCCGTGCGCATGCCGATGCGCCCGACGAAGTTATACCGCGCGACGAGTGGTCGTTCGCCAGTTGTCCCGAGGGCAAACCCGTCACGCCGAGCGTCGTCGATATCTGCCTGCCGGCGGGTTTCTCGCCCGAGTATGTTTATTATCTCGTCTACCAGGCGCGTGATCCGCTCGTGATGGGCCTCGCGTTCGCCGCCACGCGCGATATCGTATCGTTTCTGCGCTACGACACGAGCAATGCCAATCCGCTCGTCGCGCGCGCCGGGCGCGATCCGCAGCCGAACGCGATCCGCCGCACGATCATGTTCGGACGCTCGCAAAGCGGGCGTTACGCGAAGGACTTCGTTTACCAGGGATTCAATCAGGACGAAGCACAGCGCATCGTTTTCGACGGCTCGATCGAACTCACCAGCGGCGGGCGCCTGACCAACATCAACAGCGAATTTTCGATGCCGGGCCGTTTTTCCACCGCGCTGGTCGGGCATTTCACACCGGGCGACCAGTTCCCGTTCACGTACGAGACGCTGACCGATCCGGTGAGCGGACGCACCGACGGCCTGCTCGCGCGCTGCCGGGCGCAGGGCGTGTGTCCGAAAATCATGCATTGGGACTCGGGCACCGAGCCGTGGGGCGCGCGCGCCTCGCTCGTGCGCACCGATCCGCTTGGCAAGACCGATGTGCGGATTCCGGACAACGTGCGCCTGTACTATTTCGCCGGCACCCAGCACGTGCCGGCCGTGACATCGACCGACGCCGCGATCTGCCAGTATCCGACCAATCCCAATCCGTACAAGGAAGCCGCGCGTGCCTTGCTGGTCGCGATGAACGAGTGGGTCGCAACCGGCAAGGCGCCGCCGCCCAGCCGCTATCCTGCGCTTGCCGACCGCACGCTGGTGCGGCCGTTGCCGCAGCGCGAGTTCGGTTTTCCGGAAATTCCCGGCAGACGCTACACGGGCGAGGTCAACCATCTCTACCTGAACGACGACAGCGTCCAGCCGCCGCGCCACATCGCGGACAAACAGTACGCGGTACTGGTGCCGAAGGTGGATCGCGACGGCAACGAGCTGGCAGGCGTGCGCTCGGTCGCGCTGCAGGTGCCCCTCGGCACTTATATGGGGTGGAATCTGCGCAAGAAAGGGTTTATGGAAGACCGTTCGTGCTATCTGCAGGGATCGTACATCCCGTTCACGCGCTGGCGCCTGGACCGCGGCAATGATCCGCGGCCCACGCTCGAAGAGCGTTACGGCAGCAAGGACAACTACGTGCGCCAGGTTGATGCCGCGGCGCAGCGCTTGCAGCGGGACGGTTTTCTGCTCGCCGAGGACGCACAGCGGCTCATGCGCGACGCGCGCGAGCTTTATCTCGGATTTTGACCTGCGCGCGGTTTTTCCGGGCGTGCGAGGTGACTTCAGGTCATATGTCACGGCAACGCCGTAAGCGTGGCGACAGTTTGTATTGCAAATTGTAACAACGGTAAACGTTTGTAGCAGTTGTCGACTCGCGGGTGCCCACGGCGTTTAATTCAGTGCAGGAGACTGAACTTTACGACGGAGGTTTACCATGTTGACCCTATTGCACTATCTGCCGCACATTCTTTTATCGAGCCTGACGTTGCTTGCGCTGGTTGTTTTGTTCGGCGACGACGGCCGCAAGAAGCGCGCATATCCCGAGCGCGTGCGCCAGCAGCACTACATGTGGGACGACCGCAGCGCGCACCGCGATTGAGCTTATGCAATCGATGGCGCCCGCGCATCTGGCGGGCAACGCAACACCCGCAGTTTTTTACTAACGGTAAGCCCCTTGTTGTTCCAACCAAAGGAGATTCAAATGTTTAAAAACGTGATTGCAGCATTGGCAGGCGTATTCGCGCTGGCGGTACTCTCACCGGTTTACGCGCAGAGCGGCGATATCAAAAGCGATACCAAGGACATCCGGCAGGACCGCAAGGATCTGCGCAAGGACCGGCAGGAGCGCAGGGAAGACCGCCGCGAGATGCGCGACGACCTAAAAAAGGGCGACCTGAAAGGCGCGCGCGAAGAGCGCAAAGAAATGCGTCAGGACACGAAAGACATCCGCCAGGATCGCAAGGACCTGCATAACGATCGCAAAGACCACCGTGAGGACCGCCGCGAACAGCACAAGAAGTAACCAGCAGCATGCGCGGGGTGCGGCACTCACCCCGTTTTTTTCGACGCAGCCCGCGCGGTAGGCGCCGGCTAGACGCCGCGCGCGGCGAGAAATTCGGCGAGCACGCGCGTCGTGTGCGACTGCCGTTTGTTCCTGACGATAACCGTCGGCGCGCCCTCTGCGACCACCCGTCCGCCGCCGTCGCCGCCTTCGGGTCCCAGATCAATGATCCAGTCGGCGTCGCCCATGACGTCGAGGTTGTGCTCGATCACGACCACCGTGTTGCCCGCATCGACCAGCCGGTGCAGCACATGAATCAGCTTCTCGACGTCGGCCATGTGCAGGCCGACGGTGGGTTCGTCCAATACGTAAAGCGTGAGGGGTGAGCGGTAAGCGGTGAGCTGATGGGCGCTCCGCACCTCCCTTCCCTTGTCGAGGGGGACAGTCGGGGTGGGGCTGCGAACTTTTGCCAACTCGGTGACGAGCTTGATACGTTGCGCCTCGCCGCCTGACAGAGTCGGGCTTTGCTGGCCGAGCGTTAGATAGCCGAGTCCCACGTCCTGCAGCAAACG
>JAYVME010000152.1:0-5365 GCA_043759115.1 Betaproteobacteria bacterium
GGCTCGCGCCGAGTTTCGAAATCGTCGACTGTCATTTTGCGAACTGGCGGTTCAAATCCGCCGACTCGGCGGCAGACCAGTCATTGCACTGGCGCCTCACCGTCGGCAAACCGCACGTCATAAACTCCGGCGAAATTGCGAAACTCGCCGTGCAGATTCAAGATTGCCAGGTCGCGTTGAAATGCAACGGCCAAATCCGCGATCGCGGCGTGGGCAGCAATGCGCTCGACCATCCGGCGCTCGCCCTTGCATTTCTCGCGGATATGCTCGCGACACAGCCGGAGTTTGACGCACTCGCTGCCGGCGAAATCGTCACCACCGGCACGTTGACCGCGGCACTGCCCGTAAAACCCGGCGAAACCTGGACTTCCGAGTTCAGCGGACTGGCGCTCGAGCCGCTGAAGCTGACATTCAGCGCCTGAACTGTTTAGCGCCGGCCCGCGCGCGCCACGCCCGGCACGGCTTTCACCAGCGCGAGCACCCGGTTGAGCTGATTCAAATTACTGATTTCGACGGTCAACAGCATGCGTGCCGATGCGTCGCGGCTCGCCGTGTTGGTGGCCGTCACATTGATGCGTTCACGCGAAAATATTTCCGTGATGTCGCGCAATAGCCCGGTGCGATCGGTCGCCTCGATCACGACGTCGACGGGAAATGTTGCGTCCGCGGACAGGCCCCAATCGGCCGCGATCAGCCGCTCCTCGGCAAGACGCTTGACGTTGCCGCAGCCTCGGCGATGTATGGTCACCCCGCGGCCGCGCGAGACGAATCCGATAATCGCATCAGGCGGCGCGGGCTTGCAGCATTTGGCCGGTACCGTGAGCAGCTTATCGACCCCCACGATCAGAATGCCGCCCGGCTGCGCGCGCGCCTTGCCGACAATCGGCTGTTCGTCGGCAACCGCCGGCGGCGTATCCGTAGCGCGCAATGCAGTCTGAATCTGCCGCGGACTGATTTCGCCGCGTCCGATCCCGGCCAGAAAATCGCTCAGCTTGGCGAACCCGAATTCATGCGCGAACTTGTCGAGATTCACACTCGTCATGCCGTGGCGCTGCAACTCCTTGTCGACGATGTCGCGTCCCTCCGCCACCGATACTTCGTGGTTCAAACGGTTGAACCACTGCCTGACTTTGCCGCGCGCGCTCACGCTCTTGAGAAACCCGAGCGCCGGGTTCAGCCAGTCGCGGCTGGGCCCGCCCTGTTTTGCCGAAATAATTTCAACCCGCTGCCCGTTCGCGAGCGGCGTATTGAGCGGCACCATCGCGCCATCCACCCGCGCGCCGCGGCAGCGGTGCCCGAGATCGCTATGCACGTGATACGCAAAATCGATCGGCGTCGCGTCCCGCGGCAAATCAATCACCCTGCCCTGCGGCGTCAGCACGTAAATGGTATCGGCGAAAAGTTCGCCGCGAAATTGCGCGGGCAGGTCGCCCGCATCGGCGACTTCATCCTTCCATTCCGCGATTTGCCGCAGCCACGCAATCTTCTCGTCGTAGCCGGCGTCGTTGCGCGAACCCTCCTTGTAGCGCCAGTGCGCGGCGACGCCCAGCTCCGCGTGCTGATGCATCTCGAAGGTGCGAATCTGGATTTCCAGCGGCTTTCCCGCCGGACCCATGACAGCGACATGCAGCGAGCGGTAATCATTGTTTTTGGGTTTCGCGATGTAATCGTCAAATTCATGCGCCACCGGCGTCCACAAGCGGTGCACGACATCGAGCGCCGCGTAGCAGTCTTTTACGTCGTTGACCAGCACGCGCACCGCACGCACGTCATAGAGCGCGTCGAAATCGACGTCCTTGCGCCGCATCTTGTTGTAGATACTGTAGATGTGCTTCGGCCGGCCGCTGATTTCCGCGTGGATATTCGAGCGCGCAAGCTCCTCGCGCAAGCGCGCGATTGCCGCGTCGATATACTCCTCGCGTCCGCTGCGTTTTTCATCAAGGAGCCGCGCAATGCGTTTATAAGTTTCCGGCTCCAGAATGCGCAACGCAAGATCCTCAAGCTCCCATTTGAGCTGCCACACGCCCAGCCGGTTGGCGAGCGGCGCGAAAATATCCAGCGCGAGCCGCGCCATGGTGTGGCGCAATTGCGCGTCATCGCACTTGACCACGAAACGCATGGTCTGCGTGTGCTCCGCGAGTTTGATCACCACGACGCGCACGTCCTGCGCCATCGCCAGCAGCATCTTGCGCAAACTCTCCAGTTGCGCCGGCTGCCCTTCCCCGTGCGCCGCGCCGCCGCCGAGGCTTTCAATCATGGCCATGCGCGCAACACCCTCCGCGAGGTCGGCGATACGCACGCCAAACCGGTCGCGTATCTGCAGCACGCCTTCGTGGGCGACGGCAACATCCACCAGCATACTCGCCGCCACGCACTCGACATCGAGCCTGAGTTCGCGCAGAGTGGTGGCAACGCAAAGCGCGTGGGCCAGCGCGGGTTCCCCGCCCTTGACCACCCGCTCGTGCAATTGCGGCGCCACCCATTCAAGCACGCGCGTGAGCAAATCGACGTCCGTCGTCGCGTAATCCGCCGCCAGCGCGGCGATCCACTCGGCCGCGCGTTCGTCGCCCGGCTCCGTAACGAGCTTCAAATGAGTTGCGCGCACCATGTTTTAATCGGCACCGTCGAGGTTGCGATACTGCAGCAGTTCATACGACGGGATTTTACGCGAGTTCAACACCTGCGATAATTTGCAGCATGATCCAACGCTGCGCATGGGCGGGCTCGGCTCCGCTGATGATTCGATATCACGACACCGAATGGGGGGTGCCGGTTCATGACGACCGCTGGTTGTTCGAATTGCTCACCCTCGAAGGCGCGCAGGCGGGGCTCTCGTGGAACACGATCCTCAACAAGCGCGAGAACTATCGCGCGGCCTTTGCCCATTTCGATGTGCTGCAGATTGCCCGCTACGATCGCCGGAAAGTCGACGCGCTCATGCGCAACGCGGGCATTGTGCGCAACCGTCTGAAAATCGAGTCGACTATTAGCAATGCCCGCGCTTTTATTGCGGTGCAGCACGAATTTGGCAGTTTTGACCGCTATCTCTGGCAATTCGTGGCAGGCGTGCCTAGGCGAAATAACCGGCGTCGCGCGCGCGATGTTCCGGCCTCGTCCCCTGTATCAGATACTTTAAGTAAAGCCCTGAAAAAACGGGGATTTCGATTCGTCGGCACAACCATCTGCTATGCGTTCATGCAGGCCACCGGCATGGTAAATGACCATCTCGTCACTTGTTTTCGGCATACACAGAACTTCCACCAACGATCACAAGACTGTTGAAAAAGTCACACTTTCGGGTTGATAATACGTTTTAGCCAGCCCGATACGAAGACTGCGCAAGCAGCCCGGTTCTATCCACCCGCAGGAGGCGCGCGATGCATCGATTGATGACGCTGATTGCCGCAAGCATGGCGGTCGCCGGTTTTTGCGTGCCGGTTGCGTTCGCGCAAAATATCAACACGAACCTGGTCCCGCCGGCCGATTTGCATCCACCGGTCAATCTGGACGCCGACACCTTGCGCGCGCAATTCACGCGTAGTCAAATCGGCCTTAAACCTAAAGCGAATACGACGGTGTCCGGCATCGAATTGCCGTTCGGTCTTAACTACAACCGCGACGCGAAGGGCCTGCTTATGCCGCTGGACGGGAAAAATGAATGGGGCATCGGCGTCGGGCTGAACATCAACTCCTCGAGTTCGGTGGATTCTTCAATCAGCAACCCGCTCGGATTGGTACAGAAACGCGCGCCCGGGCTCATGCTGCACAAGAAGTTCTAGCGCACGTTACAAACGAGGGAACGCATCCCCGCACGGCAGGGCCCGTTTCAGATTATTCCGAAACGGGCTTTTTGTTGTCCGCGGCCACCGCCACATCAAAAGCGCCGGTTCACGCGGCGCAAAAAACCGGCACGCAATGACGACCGGCTGACGCGCTCCCCCGCCTTGATACAATGGGCTCTCGAATGGAGATCCCATGACCGTTCCCAAATCATTCAGTTTCGATACGCTGAGCCTGCACGCGGGCCAGCAACCCGATCCGCTGTACGGCGCGCGCGCCACGCCGATCTACCAGACCACCAGCTTTGTGTTCAAGGACACCGACCATGCCGCCGCGCTTTTCAACATGGAGCGTGCAGGCCATGTCTACTCGCGCATTTCGAACCCCACGTGCGCGGTCCTCGAAGAGCGGGTGGCGGCACTTGAGGGCGGCATCGGCGCGATAGCAACGGCGAGCGGCCAGGCCGCATTGCATCTGGCCATTGCAACGCTCATGAGCGCAGGCTCGCACATCGTGGCGTCGCGCTCGCTCTACGGCGGCTCGCACAACCTCTTGCATTACACGCTGTCGCGCTTTGGCATCGAGACCACGTTTGTCGATCCGCGCAACGTCGGCGCATTCCGCGCCGCGATTCGTCCGAACACACGACTCGTCTTTGGTGAAACGCTCGGCAACCCGGGTCTCGATGTACTCGATGTGCCGCGCGTTGCGGCAGTGGCGCACGCCGCCGGATTGCCGCTGCTCGTCGATGCGACTTTTACTACGCCCTATCTGATGCAACCCTTCGCGCTCGGCGCCGATCTTCTGTATCACTCGGCGACCAAGTTCCTTGGCGGCCACGGCATTGCCATCGGCGGTGTGCTGGTGGACAGCGGAAAATTCGACTGGGAGGCGTCGGGAAAATTTCCGCTGCTGTCCGAACCCTACGCGGGATTTCATGACATGGTGTTCGACGAGGAGTCGACGGTAGCCGCGTTCCTGCTGCGCGCCCGGCGCGAGGGCCTGCGCGATTTCGGCGCCTGCATGAGCCCGACCAACGCATTCCACATCCTGCAAGGCATTGAGACTTTGCCCCTGCGTATGCAGCGCCACATCGAGAACACGCGCAAAATCGTTGCGTTCCTCGACGCACACGAAGCGGTCGACACGGTAACCTATCCGGAGTTGCCGGATCATCCCGATCACGAACTCGCGAAGATGCTGCTGCCCAAGGGCTGCGGCGCAGTCTTCACCTTCAGCGTCAAGGGCGGCCGTCCGGCCGGACGCCGCTTCATCGACGCCTTGCGGGTATTTTCCCATCTCGCCAACGTTGGCGACGCCAAGTCGCTCGTCATCCACCCGGCAAGCACCACGCATTACCGCATGGACGAAGCCGCCCTGCAGGCGGCGGGCATTACCGCCGGCACGATCAGGCTGTCGATCGGGCTCGAAGATGCCGGCGATCTGCTCGAAGATCTGAGCCGCGCGCTTTACGCGTCGCAGAAGGACTGAGGACTGAGGACTGAGGACTGAGGACTGAGACGACCTGGTCTGTAACCCTCTTAGTCCTCCTACCTTATCAGACAAGATGAAAATTCAGGTTCAA
>JAYVME010000153.1:0-5349 GCA_043759115.1 Betaproteobacteria bacterium
ATCTTTGGCGATGGACCACTTTATTCCACTCTGCGCACCGAGACCAGTCGTCTGGGTCTGGATCGCGTGGTTTTGTTTGCCGGCTGGCGCACCGATCTCGACGTGCTGCTGTCTGGCTGCGACGTATTCTGTCTACCTTCTCTTTGGGAAACCTTTGGCTACGTCCTGCTGGAAGCCATGGCGGCGAGGCTGCCCATCGTTGCCACCCGCGTCGAGGGAATACCGGAAGTAACCGGGGATGGGCACTGCGCGCTGCTAGTGCCGCCAGCAAATGAGGAGGCGCTTGCAGCCGCTCTCATTACGCTGCTGCAGGACGGCGCTCAGCGTGCCATGCTTGCTGAGCTCGGGCGGCAACGCTTAGAGCGCGAGTACACTCTAGCGCGAATGATAGCCCGCGTCGAGGCTATCTACCAGGAACTCGCGACCACGGCTCCTGGACACGAGTGAGGTGCTGCACATGCAACACGAGAAGACTTTATGGCCCCTGACCGCCGTACTTTGCCTTTTTGCGATCATGGGTATCAATACGGTGCGGGCTGCCACATCCGTTCCTGAGATTTCGTTGCGCGTAATGCCCGCGCGGCAACTCGGCGACCTGCCACGAACCTATCGTCCCTCCGTTATGATGTCGTGGGCAGACGAGGAAGCGGTGAACGCATTCCTGTCGCTGCCCGGGCCGCTCGGCGCAGTGCGCGTTACCCTTGAGCCACTACTTACCCAAGCTTCAAGTCTTGCCGACTTCAAGGCCCGCCTCGCGCGCAATGCGGGCAGGCTCAAGCGCTTGGCCGAGCGCGGGGCCGATATCGTCGTCACGGTAGCTCGCATGCCGCGTTGGCTGGCAGCGCGCAGTGGCGACGCGCCGGCAGGGCCGTACGGTTTTTCCGTTCGCGAGGCTTCGCCGCCGCGGGACTATGCTGGATTGGAGGAACTCGGATTCGCGGTCGTGTCCATACTTAACCGCGAATTGGGATACGCACCATGGTACGAGTTCTGGAATGAGCCCGAGTCGCCGAGCTTTTGGTCGGGTTCGAGCGAAGAGTTGTTCCAGGCCTATGAGGCGTTCGCGCGAGGCGCGCGCCGTGCCGATCCTGCCGCGAAAGTGGGCGGATTGGCGGTCGGCGGATGGAACGATCCGCGCGCTGGCGAGTCCGCAAAACAGCCGCTGCTGCATGCCTTCATCGAGCGTGCTGCGAAGCGCCAACTGCCGCTGGATTTTGTGAGCTGGCATCACTTCATTTCCTCTCCAGAAGAAGGCTGGACGGGCGCATTCACCGTCCGCGAGTGGCTGCGCGCCGCTGGCTTGTCGCCGCAGATGCCCCAGTTCGTGACGGAATGGAACCGTTGGAAAACGTTCCCGGAATGGTTCGATCCCGGTCGCGACACTGCCGAAGGTGCGGCCTTCATATTGGCGGCAATGGAGCCGATTGAGAAAGCGGGATTAAGAGGCCACACCATTGCTGCGCTGCAGGATTTCAATGCCACGGACAGCGACCAGGCTTTCCGCGGGGATTTTGGCCTGGTAACGCGGAGCCCCATGATTCGCAAGGCGTCGTTCTGCGCGATCCAGATGCTGGCGCGGCTCGGGCCGCGGCGGATTGCCGTCGAGCTTGGTCCGGATGCCGCCGCCGAAGGGGTCGCGGCTCTGGCGACCGCCACACCAGAGCGCATTGCGGTCCTCGTACACCGCTACGGGGGTGACCCTAAGGGGGTGGCCATCCGCACCCTACGTCAATCGGGCTTCCACAGCCCTGAGGATCTTGCTCTTACCCAGCAACAGCTCGGTGACTTCGTCTCACGTCGCGCGGACCTGCCGGGTAGTGTGGCGCCAGCCGTGCGGACGGCGCTGGAGCGGGCACGCGCGGCGGCGGAGCGGGCCCGCGACGTTCCCGCATCCGAAGTGATAGTATTGCCGGTGATTGAATCGCCGGCAAGCGGCAAGTACCGCCTCTATTGGTTAAACGAATCAAGCTGTAATCCGGGAGCAGCTTACAGAAAGTATCGCCGCGAGGGCCAGTCCCACGGAGAGGCACTGGCCGCTGCCCGAAATGCGCAAGCGTTACAACCGCAACATGAAGGCAGCGGCCCGCTGCCACCGTTGTATTTCGGAACGTACGGCGCGGCGTTGATCGAGATCGATCTTGGTCAGGGGAAATGACGATAACACCGGGACGACGGAACTGCTGATGCGATCCTTGCCTGCACCTCATCCGATGGGGCTTGCACTGCTCGCCGGGGCCGCCATGGGTATGCTGGTCGCGGGGGATGCCCCGTTGAGCCACGCGCCGCTTGTCTCGGCCCTTTTCGGGACTGCCTTGCGCGACTATCCTTTCGCCGCTGCGGGAGTGGGAACCATGGTCGGACTTGGCGCTTCCGCCTGCTTAGTTTGGCACGACCGAGTCTGGCAATGGTGCACGCCCTTCGCCGTCGCGTTGCTCTTTCTGAGTGTGCACTTCTTGGGATTTTCAGCGGGACCGCTAAATCCGTCTATCTTTGCGATACTGCTCGTGATTGGCGTCTGGCTGATGGAATTCCTGGGACGCGATGCAGCACTGCCGCATTCGGCGTTCCGTACGCTGGTGATCTTGTTCTTCGTTTGCGCCCTGCTCTCTACCCTTGGTACCCACCCAAGCGAGGTGTTATACGGACTGGCATCCTTCCTGCCGAAAGTCTTAATTGCTATCGTCATTGCTGAGTTGCTGAATGATCGTAACAAGGTATCCTTCGCAGTGTCGGCAATGCTGTGGTCCTCGGGCCTGCTCGCCGTAATTGCACTGGCACAGATTGGCGCCTACGTGTTATTCCAGACCGTATATTCGATCTCCGAACTGGACTATCGCTTCGTTGCCACGCCGTTCGGCCCCCTGCTGCGGGCCTCCGGATTCTCGCGCACGGCAAACCAGTTCGTATTGCCGATCGGCGTGGCCTGCGTTACAAGCGCGTATCTTGCGTTTGCGCTCACCGGTTGGAAGCGCCGCGTGTCTTTCATGGTGCTCGCGCTGCTCACCGCAGGCGCAGTGGCACTTAGCTTCGTGCGCGGCATGTGGATTGCGATGCTGGTTGGATTGTTACTGCTGCCATTCATCGCCAAGCCACGGCTTGCGCCACTTTGGACGGGCCTTGTTCTCGCCCTTACCTTGATTGCAGTAACAAGTGGTTTTGCTGGCTGGGTGATCGAAAGCATCATCAGCCTAGCGGGAAGCAGCGTCACCGAACGCTTTGACCTTAACATAGCCGGGCTGCGAGCGATGCTGGACTCATCTTTCGGCACCGGCATTTCCAACTTCGGCCGCACCTCACCTACATTCGAACGCTACCCGGTCCACAATGCGGTGATCCAAGTAGGCAGTGAGCTTGGGCTTCCCGGCTTTGTGGTGTTCATCGCCCTACTCGTCTGGATAGCATGGCGGCTGCTGCGAGCAATGCTGGCTGCTACGGATGTTGACGCGCGAGCACGCGTGGGTGCGTTGCTTGCGGGCTATGTCGTCCTCATGATCGCGATTCAGATGGAACCGGAAGGCTACAGCTTGTTCCTCTTGATCTATCTTGGGCTCGCGGAAGCGGCCGCGCGCACCATAACCAAGACATAAAGAAAGACGCCATGGCAACTTTAACGCTTTACGATTATTGGATGACAATCTACCGTCGGCGCAGTATGGTCGGGCTCACCACGGCAAGCGCCGTCGTCATCGCGGTGGTGATAAGCCTGCTCCTGCCCCCGGTTTACGAGTCGGTGTGTGAGTTCTACCTCATTTCCGAGTCGCCCACCCAAATTCGCACCCCTAGCGCCCCCTCCGCACCTAGCAGAAGTTCCAGGGTCGCACCAGTAGTGCTTCAGGACCTTGAGAAGTGGTACCAAGGTCTGCTAGAGACCGTGGGCGTGCAGGAGCTTGTACACGACAGCGTCCAGGCCAAGGACGTCGCTGCGCTGCGCCGCGACGTTGACATCGAGTTCACCCGCAAACACATCGTGCGCGTGCGTGTACGCGACCACGACCCGAAGATCGCCTCCGACGTGGCAAATGCCTATCCGACGGCGCTAACGAATTTTCTCGCGCGGATCGGCGACCTCCGTGAAGAGCAGTTGCTGAGTTCGATAGATAAATCGCTCACGGAGAATAACCAACAACTAGAGCAGATGTACAAGCGGCTGCGCCGCCTACTTGCCGAGAAGCGTTCACCCAGCGTTTCTGGCGAAATTCAGCAACTGATCAACCGCAAAGCGACGCTTGAGAACGATATCGCCTCGGCCAACACCCGGCTTGTCAGCATCGATAAGAGCATCAAGCTGACCACCGACGCTCTCACGACCGAGGCGCAACGCACGTCCACGGTGCAAGGAAATCTGTTCATGCCGTCGGTACAGCGTCTGGTCAACGAAATCGCCGATACCGAGGCGGAGCTAGCCGCCGCGCGCGCCGAATTCGATGGCAAGCAGGGCAACCTCCATCCGAAGGTACGCACACTCGCCGCTAAACTCGCCCAACGCCATTGGTCGCTTGAGCGCGAACTGGAAGCCATCCGCAAAACCGAGGTGCGCGAGCCTGGTTCCATGTACGAGCAACTGCGGCGCGAACTGCTAAGCCATTACAAGGATCGCGCTTCAAATACTGTGATTTTGGCAGACAAGCAGGCCGAACTCGATTCCCTCTCGAAGCGGGCGGATGACATGCAGATCCCCGGACTGCGCGAGCACGACATCCGGGCTGAAATAGGAGGGCTTGAGAAAGCGCGCGAGGCATTGCGCTCGCGGGAGAACGATACTCTCACGCAGAGCGCGGCGGAAGCCAGCCCGGTGGTGATAGTGGCGCCCGCAAAACCAGCCAAGGAGGCAAAGTTTCCGCTGCCGTTGTTCAACGCCCTGGTGGCGACCTTGCTCGGACTGATTGCCGGCATCTATGTGGCCTTGGCCTATGACTACGTCGCTCGTACACGCTCCGCAGGCTTACGCTGAAATGGCCGCAGCCGCGCGCCGCTGGCTCCTTCGTTCCGGCATCCGATCGCGAAATGGCGCGGTTGGTTGGCACGGCGCCGTGCACCGTGCTTTCGACGCGACGCGCGGTGCCCTGCTACCGCTTTATCCAGAGATCACTGGCTATGCGGTGCAGTTTCACCTGCGCTCGAGCGGCGACGCGGCGGATGCTGACATGATTGCGGCGCGGGAGAGCGGCGAATGGTTGCTCTCGATCCAGGCAAATGACGCTTCCCCGGCGCCTGGCGCTTTTCCTTATTCCATGGATCAGGATGGCGCGCGCGGCGGTTACTTTACGTTCGATACTGCGATCATCGGACACGCTCTGCTCGATCTTGCTGAAGCGACCGGGGATCACCGATACCGGGCCGCCGCGGCAC
>JAYVME010000154.1:0-5343 GCA_043759115.1 Betaproteobacteria bacterium
CGCTGACCGTCAGGCGTCGGATGAACTGTTTGTGCCAGCGCGCGACCAGCGGCGCGCCGTCGGCGATGCGGCGCGCGGTTGCGTACGCTTCGCGCTCGATTTGATCGTCGGGCACGACGCGCGTGAGCAGGCCTTTGGCAAACGCTTCCGCCGCGTCCCACACACGGCCTTCGAGCAATATTTCCGCGGCGACCGCGCGGCCGGCGAGCGCGAGCAATCCGGCGAGTTCATCGTACGCGATCGCGAATCCCAACCGGTTAATCGGCACGCCGAAGCGCCCCGATGCACCGGAAATCCGCAAATCGCAATTGCATGCGATTTCTAGTCCGCCACCGACGCAGGGCCCTTTGATCATCGCCACCGTCGGGTGCCGGCATTCGCCGACCGCTTTCAATACCCCGTTCACGTATTCGTGGTGATAAGTCCTGGCCTGCGCGAGCGTTGCGCGTTCGGTGACGAACTCCTCAAGGTCGGCGCCCGCGGCAAATGCCTCATCACCCGCGCCGCGCAATACTATGCAGCGCAACGCGTCGTCGGCCGACAGTTCGCGCATGACGCGCGCGAGCTCGCGCCACATCGCGATGGTCAGCGCGTTGAGCTTGCCGGGATTATTGAGCGCAACGGTGGCGATGTCGCCGTCGCGCGTGATGTCTATGGATGACAAGGGGGTTCCGAAAGCCGTATTGTACGATTTTTGTGCCGCCTGTCGGCTACCGGAGGTAATTCAGAATGATCAACGAACCGGCGCCGACACCAACAGCGACGAGCAAATTGCGGCGCAATACATAATAGGCGGCGAGGCCGAGCACGCATGCGAGCAAGCGGTGCCAGACCAGGCTCGTGGCGAGCAACCCGCTCGGCATCACGATGATGCGCATCACGAGTCCTGCGATCATCGCGTAGGTGACGCAGGTCACCCACGTGAACAAGTCGCCGTTGACCGAAATGCGTCCCGACAGCAGCACGCCGAGCCCGCGCGACGCATAGGTGCCAAGCGCGCACAGCAGCAACAAAAGCCAGATGTCAGGCACGCGCGCGCTCCAGGGATTTGTGTATCGCGAAAGCCAGCGTGCCGCCGATGAAGCCGGCGAGCAACACGCTCCATTGCGGCGTCACCAGGTAGAAGAGCGGGCCCGCGATGCCGCCACAGGCGAGTGCGATCGCCGTCAGCCGGCTGCGGATCTCAACGATCAGGAATACGACAAAATAAACAGGCGCCAAAAACACCATGCCGATCTGTAGCACCGCCGGTATCGACTCCGCGATGTAGTAGCCGACGCTACCGGCGCACACGCCCACAGCGATGAAACCGAACGCCAGGCCGCACAGAAAGGCGACGCGCTCTTCTTCCGGCATCTCCGGGCCGCGGCGCATGCAGATGACCCAGGAACTCATCGCAACGCACTGCGCAACCGCGTAGTACACCCACGCGCGGTGCGCGCGATGTCTTATCACCGGCATGAGCGTGACAGTCATCGGCAGAAAGCGCGCGTTGGTCAACATGACGGCCAGCAGTATCGCGATCAGCGGCGCACCGATCTGCCACATATCGACCATCACGAGCTGCCCGGGCAATGCCCACACGGTGATCGTCGATACGATGACGATCCACACCGGTACGCCGCTGGAATACGCAAGCGCGCCGAAGCCGAGGTAGCTCGCAGCTAACACCGCCCCCGGCACGCCGAGCGCCTCGCGCACGCCGGTGCGAAACGCGGCGGAATGCATGCGGTCGACTCGCGCCCGTGGTCGCGTTATTGATGCGCGAACAGCTTCTTGCCGGCGACGGGCAGCTTCGCCGTCAGGATATCGCCGGACAGCGACTCGGTGATGTAAAGCGTCTTCATATCCGGCCCGCCCACCGCGATGTTCGCGAGGTGATGATGCTTGTGGTCTTCCGAGTAGATCAGGTGGGTGGGCAGCATGTTGCTGTCGAAGCGCCAGATGCCGACGCCCAGCTGGCACACGAGCAAGCCGTTTTCCGCATCCATCTCGATGCCGTCCGGACCGCCGACGCCGCCCGACAACTGGACGGCGACGCCGGTCTTGGACACATTGCCATCGGCCATCAGCGGCAAGCGCCAGATCTGCTGCGAGCGGGTGACGCCGACGTAAACATGCTTGTCGGTCGTCGACAGCGTGATGCCGTTCGGGCTCGGCACGTTGTCGCACAAGCGGTCGAGCCGGCCCTTGGTGTCAAGGCGAAATACGCGCCCGCTCGGGTCGGCGATGCCGGTCTGCCCCTGATCGGTGAAATAAAGGTCGCCGTTGGCCGCGAAGTGCAGGTCATTGAGCCCCTTGAAGCCCTCGCTGAACGCGGTGCGCAACACGGTCTCGATTTTGCCGGTCTTCGGGTCCAGCACGAGCAGGCCTTCCTTGTAATCGCAGATGAAAATGCGGCCGTCCTGGTGGATTTTGAGGCCGTTCGGCCAGCCGTCGTACTGCGTCACCAGTTCCCACTCTTTTTTCGGCGTGATGCGGAATATGCGTCCGAAAGGAATGTCGACGAACCACAGGTTGCCGTCGCGATCGAACGACGGGCCTTCGAGAAAACATTCAACCTCGGCGTTCTGGCGGTTGGGGTCCGACCACGCGGAGCGCGACTTTTTGCGAAACTTGGCCGGCATCGACATGAAGACTTCGGTCTTGATCAACTGCAATGGCTGGAACGGGTTGAACATGCTTCGTCCTCGGTAGATGGGCGGCACGCGGAAAGCGTGAGGGCGTAAGGCTAACGGAGAACGCGAGGATTGCCAACCGGGGAACGGCGCGCCGGTTGACATCGCGATGCCTTGAGGGTTACGGTGCGCGGGTTCCGGACAAAGCGCGGCGTCGATTGCACGCGCTCCCCGTCATCCATCAGGAGTGATTATGCAACGTTCATTACTCGCGGTCGCCGTGAGCCTGGTCGCAATAAGCAGTCATGCGCAGGACTTCCCCGCTCGCGCAATCAACCTCATCGTGCCAAATCCGCCCGGCGGCATGAATCAGATCCACGCCCAGCCGCTCGGCGCGGTGATCGAAAAACTCTACAAGCAGCCGGCGCCGGTGTTGAACAAACCCGGCGGCACCGCCGCGGCGGGTACAGCGTTTGTCGCCAACCAGCAGCCCGATGGCTATAACGTGCTGGTGACCACGCCGAACATTTATCTCGCCGTCGAAAAAGACAAGGTCTACGGTATCGACTCGCCCTACAAACTGGAGCAGCTTGCACCGCTGGCCTTGCTCAGCGCCGATCCGCTGACGATTACAGTACAGGTGGAAAAACCGATCAAATCCCTGACCGAACTCATTGCCGCCGCCAAAGCGCGTAATGGCGAGATGTCGTTTTCGTCGTCGGGCCCGTACAGCATCACCCACGTGCCGTTCGCCATGTTTCTCGACGCCGCCGGTCTCAAGATGCGACACGTGCCGACCACCGGCGGCGGACCCGCCGTCATCCAGTTGTTGGGCGGCCACGTCGACACCACGATGCAGGGCCTCGGCACGGTTTCTCCGCATGTCAAAGGCGGCAAGCTGCGCGTGTTGGCGGTCTCCAGTCTCAAACGCTCGCCGGCGGTCGCCGATGCACCGACGCTGAAAGAAGCCGGCTTTGATGTCGAAGCGTACTTGTGGGTGGGTCTTTTCGCGACTGGCGGCACGCCCGAGGCAACGCTGATTAAATTGCGCGATGTCATCCGTAAAGCCGTCGCGGATCCCGCATTCAAGGACGCCATGCACAAATCAGAGGTTGTGATCGATTATCGCGATGCGCCGGCGTTCAAGGAGTTTTTCGACGCCGATTACAAACGCCTCGCGGGCGCGGTCAAGAAAATCGGCAAAATCTGATGTCTACCGGGCCGATTAACGCGATGCGCCCATGACAACCACCGCAACCGCCGCTCGCGTGCCGGCCAGGACCGCCGGCGGCACGAAGATCAAACGCATCGAGGCGATCGCCATCAGCCTGCCGATGACAAAACCGATGAAAATGGCCGGCGTTCGCATCGCAGCCGCGGACAACGTGCTGGTCAGAATCGAAACTGATTCAGGTCACGTCGGCTGGGGCGAAGCCGCCTCCGCGCCGACCATGACGGGCGAGACGATGGAAAGCATGACCATCGCCGTGCGCTACATGGCGCCTGCGCTGACCGGCTGCGCGCTCACCGACATCTCACAAGCAAGCGCGCTTATGGAGCGCGCGATGTACGGCAATAACGCCGCCAAAGCCGCGGTGGAAATGGCGTGGCACGATGCGCTCGGCAAAGTCACCGGCAAGGCGGTTTACGAATTGCTCGGCGGCAAGCGGCGCGACCGCGTGCCCGCGCTGTGGATGCTCGGCACCGGCAGCGCGGATGCCGACGTGGAAGAAGCGCGGCAAAAACTCACCGCCGGCTACGTCGCCTACAAAATAAAAGTCGGTGTCGACGGACCGGCTGCCGATGCCGCACGCACGCGGCGCATCTGCGTAGCACTTGGCGGCGGCAAACTGATTTCGGCAGACGCCAATCAGGGCTGGACAGTCGAAGAGGCAATCACGTATGTACGTGCCGTTGCCGACACCGCGCTCGATTTTCTCGAGCAGCCCGTGCACGGCGCCGATCTCGCCGGCATGGCGGAAGTCGCGGCGGCGAGCCGCGTGCCGATCGGTTTCGACGAAGGCGCGCACAGCATCGCCGACATCGCGCGTCACCACGAAATGCACGCGGCGCGCGGCGGCAGCCTGAAAGCCATCAAGCTGGGCGGGCTGCGCCCGGTCTATCAGGCAGCGATGCTCTGCGACTCGCTCAATATGAAAGTGAATCTCGCCTGCAAGGTTGCGGAGTCCGGCATAGGCACCGCCGCGGTATTGCAGCTGGCGGCGGCGATACCCTCGCTCGACTGGGGTGTGAGCCTGACCAGTCAGTATCTGGCCGAGGATGTTGTGCAGTCGCCGCTGTCGTTCGCGCGCGGCCACGCAACAGTGCCGGCCGGCGCTGGACTGGGCGTCGAGGTCGACGAAGCGCGTGTACGCAAGTACCAGAAGAAAATCTAGTGAAGGGTAAGCCGTGAGGGGCGAGGTGTAAGAAACCCTGGCCACTGAAACCAGAACCGCGCGGCGTCAGGTGAGCTGCGCGGTGAGCTCCTTGAAATCACTGACGATCAAATCCGGCTGATACGGCCATTGGCCGAACGGCCGCTTGCGGCGGTCGACGAAAGCAGTGCGCATGCCGGCGGCTTTCGCGCCGATGCAATCGAACGCATGGTTTGCGACAAACAAAATCTCATCCAGCGCGACGCCGGCGATTTCCGCGGCCTTGGTGTAGGTCGCGGCGTGCGGCTTGAATGTGCCGGCGGTTGCAACCGAAATGATGTGGTCGAACG
>JAYVME010000155.1:0-5338 GCA_043759115.1 Betaproteobacteria bacterium
CGAGTGCTTGCCCGCGCCGCCGACGACCGCAACCACGAGATCTTCGGGACGCTTGAAGATGGGAATGCGCGTATCGAGAGACGCACCGGCATACATCACGTGGTAGCGCAGTTCGATGTATTCCTTCGAAAACGCGCCGAGCGGCACACGCGCCTCCTCGAAAAGAAAGCGCTTCACATCGTCCTTACTGAACCCGCCGTCGGCGACCGTCTTCGCGTGCTCGGGTCCGAACAGGACCAGCGGCTGCGGAAAAACGTCGTCCTGATAGAAGTAAATATCGTTGTTGCCGGTCGTGCACATCGTTCCGGCGATCATCCGCAAGATGCCTTCAGGGCTGATACTCCAGTGATCGTTGACGTTGTGCGGAGGCTCGGTGCCGGCAACGGTCACTGTCGTCGCGTCGACCGAAAATCCGCGCTCCACATGGAGCGGCTGCCACGGATTCTCAGCCTCGTTTTCCGCCACACAGAAGCTGTACTTCGACGGCGCGCCGGCGGTCGCCATATCGCCGGTACCGGGCAGGGCGCCGCCGATATTGATCAACGCAAGCCGTACCGCGCGGCCTATCGTCGCGTTCGCCGGATTGCCCGGGCCGAACGCATTTCCGCCCGCATTCAAGCCGAGCTCACGCGCGATCGGCCCGTTCACGATGACGAGCGGCGCGACCATGTGCGTCGTCGCCTGGATTGCATACAAATTGAACTCCGGCTCGCACATCGCCTCGACGGCAAGCATCACCAGCGGAAAATATTCGGGCACGCATCCGGCCATGACGGCGTTGATCGCAAGCCGGATCGGTGTCGCTTCTCCGTAACGCGGCGCCATCTTCGCAATCGGCTCATTGAGCGGCCGGTCGCAATAGCTCAACATCTCACGAACGCGCTCGGCCGTCGGCGGCACGATCGGCAACCCGTCACTCCACCGCCGCTCGACAAAGAGCTGGTTCACCTTCCTGTAATCGTCTTCGACCCGGACCGTCGCGTCCGGCGCCCTGACCCATTCATCGAAGGTGCTCATGCCATCAGCTCCCTGATGAGGGCGACCGCCTGTGGAGCGGCGATCTTGGCGCGAGATTTCACGCCGTCGAGATCGAGTCCCCCCAGCGGATGCGGTATGAGGATGATTTTCAGATCGGGCACGCCGAAAACGCGCGCCTGTGTCTTCGCCAAGCCGAGGAAGGGTTCCGAGCAGATCACCGCGGCCGCGACGCCGCGCTTACTTAACTCGCACATGTCGTGGACACTCCACGACGTGCAGGAGCCTCAATCGGCCATTGCGCTGATGACGAGATCGCTTTCGCTCGCGAGCCGCTCGAGGAATTCGTCGGAGCCCGGGACTGACGCGTTCGTCTTGTTGAGCGACACGACGGACTTGAGCGCCACCTCTGCGCGCACCGCTTCGACCATGAGCCGCAATAGCGGGTCCGCATTGGCCTTGCTGTTACCCAACGTGCCCAGGCGCAGTGTACCGGTCGGGCCTTTGCGTTCGCGGATGTCCCTTTTCTCGGCCTGCGGTGCAGGGGCTTCAGGAACCAATAGAATCAACTCGTTTACCATCGTCGCTCCATCGTAAAAAATCCATACGTTATGCATGAGGGGCGCATCTTCCTGCCGAGCCAGGCCGCACACGGCACGACCCATTATAATCGTTATAATCGTTCGTTCCACCTTCCAAGCCGATTAGCCTAATGACGCTTGCGACTCGCGCGTCAGGACTTTCGGTATGTCCGTTCAATAAAGGAGGCGACGAGTGCGTGATAGTGCCAAACGCGTGAAGAAGTCGAATCGTTTGATGAAGCTGGCGTTGCTCGTCTGCGTATCAGTGCCTGCGCTGTGGGCTGCCGGTTCGCCGGCCCTTGGCGTGGCGCAGACATTCCCGACGAAGCCGCTGCGAATCGTGGTGCCGGTCGCCGCTGGCGGCAACCTCGATCTTGTCACTCGCAGCGTCGCGCAGAAGCTCTCCGAACAATTAGGCCAGCAGGTGATCGTCGAAAACCGGGCCGGCGCGAATGGCGTTCTCGCCGCCGACTTCGTTGCCAAGGCGCCGGCGGATGGCTACACGTACCTGTCCATTGCCAACACGTTTGTCTCTACCCCGGCAGTAGTGCGCAGCGCGACGTACGATCCGGTGAGAGACTTCGCCGGGGTCAGCATTACCGCGTGGCTGCCGCAAATCGTGGTGCTCCATCCGTCCGTTCCGGCGAATTCGATCAAGGAATTGATCGCCCTGGCCAAGCGGCGCTCGAGCGACTTGAGCTACGGATCGGCTGGGAATGGTTCCACTGGGCATATTGCCGTGGAGCTCTTCAGTATCCAGGCGGGAATCAAACTGACGCATGTCCCGTACAAGGGCAACGCGCCGGCGCTGATCGATGTGGTGGGCGGGCAGATCTCGCTGATGTTCGACACCATCAGCACGTCGATACCCTATGTAAAAGCTGGGAGGGTGAAAGCCTTGGCCGTGACGAGCGCGACTCGCTCGCCGATTTTCCCGCAATTACCGACAGTCAGCGAGGCGGGACTGCCCGGATACGAGGCCGCCATCTTCAATGGGATTGTGGCCCCCGCAGGAACGCCGCGCGAGATCCTGGCTCGCATGAACGCTGAAATTGCAAAGGCGGTTCAGCAGCCGGAGCTTCGCGCCCGCTTCCTGCAGCAGGGAGTGGAATTGTCGGCGAGCGCCTCTGCCGACGAAGCCACCGCCTTTATCAAGAGCGAAACCGGGAAGTATGCAAAGATCGTGCGCGAAGCGGGGATTCGCGCGGAGTAAAAACTCGATACCTACTGCCGCGGAATCTTCGCTTCTTTCACTACGCGCGCCCACAGCGCGATGTCGCTCTTCACGAATTCGGCAAAGTCCTCAGGCGGCGCGCCGCGGTAAGGTGACGATGGCCCAACCGCTCGCAGTGACATCTCCGCGCTGATCGACCGCTTCGATATTCAGCTTGACCGTTCCAGAACGAGCATCGCGCACGTCCTTGGAAACGACTTTGGCGCGGCAGTAGGTGAGATCCCCGATCAGATTGAAGCGGCGCACTTCGCAATAGAGCTCGGACAAAAATCCGTCGTCGCCGATCCAGTTGGTGAGCAGCGTTGCGAGCCACGCGACGCGCTCGGGGCCATAGTCGTACGCTTCAGGCACGCCGACCGCGCGCGCGAGCGCCGAGTCCCAGTGGACTGCCTCGGGGGGTTCGGGAATGTTGTAGGCGTTGGCGATTCCCGCAGCCGGGTGACGGCGCAGATAATCGAACCAGAATCCGTGGGCTTTGATGAAGAGTCCGCCCCAACCCTGCTCGAAGGCAACTGCGGTCGTCGCCGTGTAAGGGCCGCGCACAATCTGCGGTATCGCATCTCCGGGCATCACGTCCTCGAAGTACAACGGCTCGCGCCCGCGGCATATCTCCTGAGCATAAAGCTGCGCGATCTCATCGAGCTGCTCGCGCGTATACGGAGCTGCCAACTCGAGCTTTTTATACTTGCCTTTGTCCTTCGCCGCAGTGCGCTCGACGCGCATGCCCCATGACTCCGCGGTCGCGAGCTCGCGGCCCTCGCTATTGGGAAAGCGAATCGTCGAGATCTGTTTGAACATCCTTCCGGCGAACCGGCTGGGCAGCTCGACCAAGTCCTTGAACGTGACCTCCGGATCGATGCGCTCACCTACGCGGATCGGCTCGTGCCACCGCCACCACGATCCGGCAAAAAACGAATGCACGCCCGGCAAACCGCCGCGATAACCGATCGAGATTCGGCTGAACGCGTAGAGCTGGCAAGGCGGCGCGATCAGGCCACCATAGCGCGAGGCGCGTGCGTAGCTCTCATCGAGGTAAAGCGGATTGCGGTCTCCGGTCGCATGCGCCCAATGGCGGATCGAATCGCGCGTGACTTCGGTCAGGTGAGGCGGCTCGTTGATAGTCACCTTCTGTCCGATCTTGGCGCGCACGCGCGCGAGCTCTTCTTCCGTGGCAAGTCCGTGCTCTGCTGACATGAATTTTCCTTCCTTTAATTTTTGGTCGAGACGCCCGCCGAGTCGGCGGGGCCACCGGTAGCGATCAGCCCTGCGCCTTCCCCTTCGTCGCGTCCCAGCAGCGTATCCAGCACTTCGCCGGGGTCGATCTCGAGCGCCATCGGTCCGTCGGCGACGCTGGGCTTGAGCTCTTCGGCACGAATCTTCGTTGCGGCTTGCTCCGGAGTTGCGACCACCCCCGCCGTGATCAGACGTGTGACCGCAGCGTCGTCGAGACCGGCCAGATTGCCGAGGACTTCGCGCGTATGCTCGCCCAGCAATGGCGGCGGCTCGACGCGCAGCTCTTCATATAAGCCCCGAAATCGCAGCGGAGAGCCCGGAACCTTGATCTTACCGGCAGTAGGATGCTCGGTTTCCCGCAAAAATCCGCTCTCCTGAATAATCGGCTGGTTGAGCGCCTGACCGATGTTGTTGACGGGGCCGTGCGGCACATCGGCGGCATCGAGAATCTTTTGCCATTCCGCTCCAGTGCGGGTCATCATGATCTCGCCGATCAGCCGCTCGAGCTCGGCGCGGTTGTGGTGTCTATCCTTGACGGTTCGGTAGTGTGGATTCGAGATGAGATCTTCGCGCCCGATCGCGCCGCAGAAATTGCGCCAAAAGCGCCCCACATGCAATGCGAGCACGATATGTCCGTCCTTCACGGGTATCAGTCCGTAAGGCACGATACTGTGATGGCTGTTTCCCATGCGGCCGGGGTTTTCTCCGGTGACGAGAAAAATCTCGGCAAGATATCCGAGCAGGCCCATCAGGCCCTCGAGCAGACTCAAGTCGATATTGGAACCGCGTCCGCTCGCATGTCGCTCGTTGAGCGCGGCGAGCACGCCGATCGCCGCCCACAGTCCGCCGCCGATATCGCCGAGCGGCAGCCCGAGCTTGGTCGGCGCGCCGTCCGGGTAGCCGTTGATGCTCATGACGCCGCTCAAAGCCTGGGTCACGAGATCGAACGAGGGTTTGTCGCGCATCGATCCTTTTGCGCCGAAGCCGCTGATCGAGCAAACGATGACGTCGGGCTTGAGAGCCTTAAGCCGCTCGTAGCCCAGGCCGAGGCGGTCCATCACCCCGGGCCGGAAATTCTCAAGGACGACATCGCAATTCGTGGCGAGCTTGAGCAGAATGTCGCGGCCTTCGGCGGTACGCGCATCGAGCGCTACACTTTTCTTGTTGCGATTGATCGCGAGAAAGTAGTGACTCTCGCCGTTGACGAACGGCGGTATGGTCCGCGTCTGATCGCCGACGCCGATTTCTTCGATCTTGATCACTTCGGCGCCCAGATCCGCGAGGATCATCGAGCAGAACGGACCCGCAAGGACCC
>JAYVME010000156.1:0-24671 GCA_043759115.1 Betaproteobacteria bacterium
GCGCCGACATCGATCTCGACCAGCACATCGAGCGTAACGCCCGCAGCGCGCGCCGCGGCATCGAGCGCGGCCACGTTGCCTGCATCGTCGGCGCACACCGCGACGTGCGCGCGCTGGTTGAGTTCGGCGAGCAGCTTTACCTTGGGCGTGCCGACGACTTCATTCGCAATCAACACATCCGTGATGCCGCCCGCAATCAGCGCCTCCGCCTCGCTCACTTTCTGCACGCAGACCCCGGCCGCGCCGAGCGCGATCTGGCGCAGCGCAATTTCCGGACACTTGTGGCTTTTGGCGTGGGGCCGCAGCCGGATGTTCCTGCCGGCCAGCGACTCCGGCAACCGCTTCAAATTGCGCTCGAACGCATCGAGTTCGAGCATCAGGCATGGGGTGTCGACTTCAGCCAGCAGCATGCCGATCTCGGCGGCGGGACGAAAACTCATAGGGGCCTCGACAAATCAAACATCACAATGTGTAGTCGTAATCGATAGTTAACGGCGCGTGGTCGGAATAGCGATTGTCAGTGTAGATTTTTACTTTGCGCGCGCAACCGGCGATTGCGGGGGTGGCGACCTGATAGTCGATGCGCCATCCGACATTTTTCGCCCACGCCTGGCCGCGGTTCGACCACCATGTATATTGCTCAGCGCGCTGATCGATGCGGCGGAACACGTCGACAAACCCAAGGTCATCGTATATTTTGGTCAGCCACGCGCGCTCTTCGGGCAGAAACCCCGAGTTCTTGCGGTTGCCGCGCCAATTTTTCAGATCAATTTCCCGGTGCGCGATATTCCAGTCTCCGCACACGATGAATTCGCGTCCCTCCTTCGCGAGTTGCGCGAGGTGTGGATAAAACTCCGCCATGAAGCGAAATTTTGACTGCTGGCGATGCTCGCCGCTCGAACCGGACGGCAGGTAGATCGAAATCACGGAGAGCTTGCCGAAGTCGACGCGCACGTAGCGCCCTTCGGCGTCGAACTCGCGCACGCCCATCCCCTCGCTCACGCGGTCGGGCTTGCGCTTCGAATAAAGACCGACGCCGCTGTAACCTTTCTTCTCGGCGTAATGGAAATTGCCGTGGAAACCGCGTGGCGCGAGCAGGTCTTCGGTCATGTCTGCCGCCTGAGCTTTGAGCTCCTGCACGCAGACGATGTCGGCTTTCTGGCGCGCGAACCAACGCAAAAATCCTTTGCGCGTCGCCGAACGGATACCGTTGAGGTTGACAGTGATTACGCGTAACATAATGTTTTGGCGGTGTTTACGGTTCTCGCGGGAATTATATGGCGGACGATTTCAGGCACGAATTTATCCGGTTCGTGGTGGCACAAAAAGTGCTTTACTTTGGTGAGTTTAAGACCAAGGCGGGCCGCATGTCGCCATACTTTTTCGATGCCGGGTTGTTTTATGACGGCCAGTCACTCAAGCGGCTGGCGCAATTTTACGCGAAAGCGATTCTCGCCGCCGGCATCGAGTTCGACATGCTGTTTGGCCCCGCGTATAAAGGCATACCGCTGGCCGCGGCGGTGTCCGTGGCGCTGGCGGATGCGGGGCGCAACGTGCGCTACAGCTTCAACCGCAAGGAGGAAAAAGATCACGGCGAAGGCGGCATGGTCGTCGGCGCGCCGCTGGCGGGCCGCGTGCTGATCATCGACGACGTGATTTCGGCCGGCACCTCGGTCCGTCAATCGGTCGGCATCATCAAAGCCGCGGGCGCCACACCGTGCGGCGTGGCGATTGCGCTGGACCGCATGGAGCGCGGCACGGACGAACTGTCAGCCGTGCAGGAGGTCGAACGTTATTATGAAATGCCGGTGATCAGCATCGCCAGGCTCGATGATCTGGTCGCCTATTTGCAAACGGACAGCAAGATGTCCGCGAACCTTTCCGCGGTCAACAAGTATCGCGAACAATACGGAGTGACGGCACATGCGTAGCTTACAAGCGGTTTCACTGATGGCCCTCGCGCTGGCGATAGGCTTAGGGCAGGCGCAGGCACAGACTCCAGGCGGCGGTAAAATCGTCTGCTGGAAAGACAAGGCCGGCAAGACCGTCGGTTGCGGCGACAAAGTGCCGCCCGAGTATCAGGACAACGCAACCAAGCAACTCAACCAGCGCGGGGTTACCGTCAACCAGTCCGATCCCGCATTGACGGCGGAGCAGAAAAAGGCGCTGCAGGCGGAGAAAGAAAAGAAGCAGGCGGCAGATCTGGTGGCCGCCGAGAAAAAACGCAAGGACAGTGCGCTACTCGATACGTTCACCACGGCCAAGGAGATCGATCTCAAGCGCAATCGCGACATCCAGCTTATTGAGTCGAATATCGAGGCGCAGCAGACCAATCTGAAGAATGCGAATGACCGCCAGATCGACGCGCGCTCGCGCATGGAGTCGTTCAAGAAGGAGAACAAGCCGGTGCCGGCATCGATTCAGGAAGAATACGAGCGCGCGGAGGCATCCAAGGTGAAGATTCAGGCCCAGATCACCCAGAAGCGCAAGGATATTGCAGAGCTGAACCAGCAGTATGACGAATTGAAAAAGCGTTTCACAGAATTGACCGGTCCCGCACCCGCGGCTGCGCCGGCGACCACACCGGCGCCCACAACGACCGGAACCAAGCCGGCAATAGCACCGGCACCCGCGAGCAGTGCGGCGCCGGCAAAAAAGTAAAACTAGTTGCCCGTTAGTTTTTGCTTCAGCAGCGCGTTGACCTGCGCCGGGTTGGCCTTGCCTTTGGATGCCTTCATCACCTGGCCCACCAGCGAATTGAAGGCTTTTTCCTTGCCGCTCTTGTAGTCCGCAACCTGCGACGCGTTGGCGGCGAGTACCTCATCGACAATTTTTTCGATCTCGCCGCTGTCGGAAATCTGTTCGAGTCCACGCAATTCAATCAATTCGTCAACACGCTGAGGGTGTCCGCCGTGATGCGCATACCCGGAATTGCGGAATTCGTCCCAAAACTCGTTGAGAAAATCGTCTACGGTCTTGGCGCCGATTTTTCCGCTACGCAAAAGCCTCAAGAGATACCCGAGAGTATCGTCGCTTACCCCAAACTGCCAAGAAAGCAAATTGTCTTGATTGCGTTTTGCAAGAACTTTATTAATTACCCAATTGGCGCATAGTTTATAGTCAGCGCTGGTGAGATGCTCGCCGCTTCTGAGGGAAGCCCTTGCCACGCCCTCGAAATAGTCGCCGATATCAAAATCCGAATTCAGCACCTCCGCGTCGTAAGTCGACAAACCATACGAATTCATGTACCGCTGCTTTCGCTCTTGTGGCAGTTCATGCATGTCTATCCGAATTTCTTCGATCCATTCATCGCTTACCTCCAGCGGCAGCAAATCGGGGTCGGGGAAGTAGCGATAATCCATCGCATCTTCCTTCGAGCGCATCGAACGCGTCTCGTTCTTGTCGGGGTCATAAAGTCTTGTTTCCTGCACGACCTTGCCACCATCCTCGATCAGTTCGATCTGACGCCGCACTTCGTAGTTGATCGCTTGCTCCATGAAGCGAAAGGAATTGAGGTTCTTGATCTCGCAACGGGTGCCGAGCTTGTCCGACCCTGCCGGTCGCACCGACACATTGGCGTCGCAACGAAAAGATCCCTCTTGCATATTACCGTCGCAAATATGAAACCAGCGTACTAAGCCGTGAAGTTTTTTTGCATAAGCAACCGCTTCTTCCGCCGAATGCATCACGGGTTCGGTCACGATTTCGAGCAGCGGCGTGCCAGCACGATTGAGATCGATGCCACTCAACTTCGTCAAATCTAACTCATCACTAACGAGAGGCATCCCTGGAATCGCCAATCCCGGAACCGCATGTCCGGGAACTGCACTGAGAGCTTCACCATGAAACGACTTGCCCGCATCTTCCTCGAGATGCGCGCGCGTCAGGTGCACGGTTTTCTGCTGTTCGGCGACGACGATGTCGAGCGTGCCACCCGTGACTATCGGCAATTCGTACTGGCTGATCTGGTAGCCCTTGGGCAGATCGGGATAGAAGTAATTCTTGCGCGCGAATATCGAGCGCCGGTTAATCTTGCCGCCGACCGCGAGCCCGAAACGGATCGCGCGCTCGACCGCGCCGCGGTTGAGCACCGGCAACACGCCGGGCAGCGCGATATCGACCGCGCTCGCCTGCGAATTCGGGCTCGCGCCAAACGCCGTCGACGCGCCCGAAAATATCTTCGAGCGCGTCGACAACTGCGCGTGCGTCTCCAGCCCGATGACGACTTCCCACTTCATACGATCCCCGGCGGCATGCGCATATGCCAGTCGGTCGCCTGCTGATATTGGTGTGCGACATTCAGCATTTTTGCTTCCGCGAAATAATTGCCGATGATCTGCAAGCCGACCGGGTGGTTAGAGGGGTTTGAGGGGAGAGCATTACCCTCCCCTCTCTTTTCCTGGCCGAACCCGCATGGGATCGACATGCCGGGCAGGCCCGCGAGATTGACCGCGATCGTGTAAATATCCGACAGATACATCTGCACCGGGTCGCCGGCCTTTTCGCCGAGATTGAACGCAGTGGTCGGGCTGGTCGGCCCCATGATCACATCACACCTCTTGAACGCCTCGACAAAATCCTGCGCGATCAGCCGCCGCAGCTTCTGCGCCTTGATGTAATAGGCATCATAGTAGCCGTGCGACAGCACATAAGTGCCGATCAATATGCGCCGCTTCACTTCCGCGCCGAAGCCCTGCGCGCGGGTCTTCTGATACATGTCGAGCAAATCGGCATAGTCCGGCGCGCGGTAACCGTAGCGCGCGCCGTCAAACCGCGACAGATTGCTGGAGGCTTCGGCCGGCGCGAGCACGTAGTACACCGGCACCGACAGCTTCATGTTCGGCAATGACACCTCGACCGTTTCGCAGCCGAGTTTCCTGAATTCTGCGATCGCCTGCTCGATGCCCCGGGCGACATCCGGCGCCATGCCTTCGGCAAAAAATTCCGCCGGCAGGCCGATGCGCAAGCCTTGCAGCGGTTTCTGCAGATCGCGCGCGTAGTCCTCGGGCGCGCGCTGCAGGCTGGTCGAATCGCGCGCGTCAAACCCGGCCATCACGTTCATCATCAGGGCGAGATCTTCGGCGGTTTTCGCAAACGGTCCCGCCTGATCCAGACTGGAAGCGAACGCGATCATGCCGTAACGGGATACCACGCCGTAGGTCGGTTTCAGGCCGCTTATTCCAGACAACGCCGCGGGCTGCCGGATCGAGCCGCCGGTATCGGTGCCCGTCGCCGCCGGCACGAGGCGCGCGGCAACCGCCGCCGCAGAGCCGCCCGAGCTGCCACCGGGCACGGCGGCGGTATCCCACGGGTTTTTTACCGGTCCGAAGAACGACGTCTCGTTCGACGAGCCCATCGCAAACTCGTCCATGTTGGTCTTGCCAATAATCACCGCGCCCGCCTTATTGAAAAGCTCGATGACGTGCGCGTCGTACGGGGCGACGAAGTTCGACAGTATTTTCGAGCCGCAGGTCGTCAGCCAGCCCTTGGTGCAGAAGATGTCCTTGTGCGCGAGCGGGATGCCGGTCAACGGCCCCGCACGGTCTCCGGCGATCAGCTGATCGGCCGCGCGCGCCGCGACCAGACTGCGCTTTTCATCGACGCTGATAAAAGCGTTGAGCGTTTTTCCCAGCGTATTGATTCGTTTGAGAAAAAACTGCGTAAGCTCGACGCTGGACACACGCTTGGCGGCGAGCTCGGCGGCCAGTTGCGTAAGGGTGAAATTGAGCATGAAGGCGAGGGGCGAGAGGCGAAGACTTGATCTACACCTCACGTCTCACTCAATAACTCTAGGTACCAGGTAAAGATCGGCCTCGACGTGCGGCGCGATCGATTGAAACAATGCGTGCTGATCGGTCTCGGTCACGATGTCGTCGCGCAAGCGCAGCATCACGTCCTGCGCGTGCGACATCGGTTCCACGCCGGTCGTGTCGACCGCCTGCATCTCTTCGATCAGTCGGAAGATACCGGTCATGCGGCCGAGAACCTCGCCCGCCTCGTCGGGTGCGAGCTCGATACGGGCAAGGTGCGCGATGCGTTTTACGTCGTCCAGCGTCAGGGCCATGGGGATGCGCGTTTTTTCGCTTAAAAAATGACTGGCGATGAGGTATTATACAACGCTAATTTAGAGCGTTTTTTCCTTTCTTCGGAACCAGTTATGTTCGGTTTTTTGAGCGGCTACTTCAACAACGACCTGGCGATCGACCTGGGCACGGCCAACACGCTTATCTACGTGCGCGGCAAAGGCATCGTGCTCGACGAGCCGTCGGTGGTGGCGATCCGCCAGGAAGGCGGCCCGAACGGCAAGAAAGTCATTCAGGAAGTCGGCCTCGCCGCAAAAAAAATGCTCGGCCGCACGCCCGGCAATATCACCGCGATTCGTCCGATGAAAGACGGCGTGATCGCCGACTTCACGGTGACCGAGCAGATGTTGAAGCACTTCATCAAGAAAGTGCACGACTCGCGCCTGTTCTCGCCGAGTCCGCGCATCATCATTTGCGTGCCGTGCGGCTCGACCCAGGTCGAACGGCGCGCAATTCGCGAATCGGCGATCGGCGCCGGCGCTTCGCGCGTATATCTGATCGAAGAGCCGATGGCCGCCGCGATCGGCGCTGGTCTGCCGGTCGGCGAGGCGACCGGCTCGATGGTCGTCGACGTTGGCGGCGGCACCACGGAAGTCGGCGTGATTTCGCTCGGCGGTCTGGTCTACAAGGGTTCGGTGCGCGTCGGCGGCGACAAGTTCGACGAAGCGATCATCAACTATATCCGGCGCAACTACGGCATGCTGATCGGTGAAACTACCGCCGAGCTGATCAAGAAAGAAATCGGTTCGGCGTTCCCCGGCTCCGAAGTGCGCGAAAAGGAAGTCAAGGGCCGCAACCTCGCCGAAGGCATACCGCGCAGCTTCACGATTTCGTCCAACGAAATTCTCGAAGCCCTGACCGAGCCGTTGAACAGCATCGTCAGCGCGGTCAAATCCGCGCTCGAGCAGACCCCGCCGGAACTCGCCGCGGATATCGCCGAAAAAGGCATGGTGCTCACCGGCGGCGGCGCGCTCTTGCGCGACATCGACCGCTTGCTGATGGAAGAAACCGGCCTGCCGGTGGTTGTCGCCGAAGACCCGCTGACGTGCGTCGTGCGCGGCTCCGGCATGGCACTCGAGAAAATGGAAAAACTCGTCAGCATCTTCACCGATGACTGAGCGGAGTGGGGAGTAAGGCGTGAGGAGCGAGGCGGAAAACCACCGCTTTGAACTGCCTCTCGCCTCACGCCTCTCGCCTCACGGCTAATGGAACACTCCCCGCCGCCATTTTTCAAACGCGGCCCTACCCCCCTCATTCGTTTGCTGTTGTGTACGCTGCTGTCGATCGCGCTGTTGATCTCGGATGCGCGCTACAGCTACCTGGAAGGCATACGCCAGGCGGTCTCCGTCATCATCTACCCGCTGCAGCGCCTGGCCGGCGCGCCGCGCGCGCTGCTCGACAGCATCGGCGAATTCTTCGTCACGCAGAACGCGCTGCGCACGGAAAACGCCAGGCTCACCGCGCAGGGCCTGCGCGATGCGGTATCGCTCAGAAAGTACGCGGCGCTGGCGGCCGAGAACGCTCATTTGCGCGAACTGCTCGCGGCGCGCCAGCGTTTTCCGGAAAGTACGGTTTTCGCTGAAGTGCTCTATGCCGGCCGCGACCTCTTCACGCGCAAAATCATCATCGACAAGGGCCAGCAACATGGCATCAAGGCCGGCCAGCCGGTCATCGACCAGATCGGCATCGTCGGCCAGGTGACGCGCATTTATCCGTGGCTGGCGGAAATCACCCTGATCACCGACAAGGAACAGGCGGTGCCGGTGCAGAACCTGCGCAACGGGCTGCGCGCCGTGTTGGGCGGCACCGGCAATGACGGTCTGCTGGAACTTAAATTTATCCCGCTCAACGCGGATTTCCAGAATGGCGACCAGCTCGTGACTTCCGGCATTGACGGCGTCTACCCGCCGGGCCTGCCGGTCGCCGAGGTATCCAATGTCGAGCGCAACGCCGCGTATCTGTTTGCGCGCATCACGTGCAAGCCGCTCGCGGGCGTCACCAGCTACAGCCAGGTGCTGGTGTTGAACTGGGAAAACAAGGCGCCGGAACGACCGGTTGTCGAGGTCAAACCAGCGCGCGCGAAAAAATCGCGAAGGGGCGGCTGATGCAGGCACGCGATATCACCCCACACGAAATTTTGCTGCCGGTCCGGGCGGCATTCATCCTGTTTACTTTTATCGCCGCCTTGCTGATCAATTTGCTGCCATGGTCGGGCTGGTGGCTCGCGATCAAGCCGGATTTCGTAGCATTGGTCGTGCTCTACTGGTGCATTCAGCAACCGCGCAAGGTCGGCTTCGCATCCGCCTGGCTGCTCGGAGTCATCATGGATGTGGCGGAAAGCACGCTGTTTGGCCAGCATGCTCTCGCGTATTCGGTGCTCGCGTTTGGCGGCATCGTGCTGCACCGGCGCGTCCTGATGTTCACGATGCGTGATCAGGTCCTGCACGTGCTCGTACTGCTGCTCTTGAATGACGTGATGGTGCTCGCCGTGCGCATGCTGGCCGGCGCGGCGTTTCCCGGCATCAGTTATTTCATCGGCAGCCTGACCGCCGCCGCGCTGTGGCCGGCACTGTCTTTCCTGTTCAAACTGCCGCAGCGGCCCGCGCCGGATCCCGATCGTGTCTGAGCTCTCGATCAACCCGGGCGTCGAGCTCAGGAACTCGCGCCTGGAGATCTACCACTTCCGGCTGCGGCTCGCGATCGCGTCCGGCGCCGTGCTGTGCCTGTTCTTTCTGCTGTTAGCGCGCTTCTTTTACCTGCAGGTGATACAGCACGATTACTACAGCACGCTGGCGGAAGCAAACCGCATCTCGATTGTGCCCATCGTGCCCAACCGCGGCATTATCGTCGATCGCAATGGCGTGCTGCTCGCGCACAATTATTCGGCGTACACGCTGGAAATAACGCCGGGCAAGGCCGAAGACGTCGAAGCGCTGATCGACGAACTGGCGACCGTGATCGAGATCACGCCCAGAGACCGGCGGCGCTTCAAGAAGCTCCTTGAGGAAAGCAAGAGCTTCGAGAGCCTGCCGATCCGCACGCGGCTCTCCGACGAGGAAATCGCGCGGTTTGCCGCCAACCGCTACCGCTTTCCGGGCGTCGAAATCAACGCGCGCCTCTTCCGCCAGTATCCGCAGGCCGAACTCTTTTCGCACGTGGTCGGCCACATCGGGCGCATCAACTCGCGCGAAATCGAGCAGCTTGAGGCCGACGGCCTCGACGGCAATTACCGCGGCACCGATTACATCGGCAAGGTCGGGCTCGAGCAAAGCTACGAGACGCATTTGCACGGCACCACCGGCGTGGAGGGGGTCGAAGTCGACGCCGCCGGCCGCGCCGTGCGCACGTTGTCGCGTTCGGCGCCGGTGTCCGGCAACAACCTCGTGCTCAACCTCGACGCCGGCCTGCAGGAACTGGCCTACCGCGCTTTCGGCGACTACCGCGGCGCGCTCGTTGCGATCAACCCGGCCACTGGCGGCGTACTCGCGTTCGTATCCAAACCCGGCTTCGATCCCAATCTGTTCGTCGACGGCATCGATCCGCAGAACTGGAAGGAGCTTAACGAATCCATCGATCGGCCGATGGTCAACCGCGCGCTGGCCGGCACCTACCCGCCGGGATCGACCTTCAAACCGTTTATGGCGCTGGCGGCACTGACTTACGGCAAGCGGCGGCCGGAGCAGGCGATTAGCGACCCCGGCGGGTTCAATTTCGGCGGTCGATTCTTCCGCGACGACAAGGTCGGCGGCCACGGCATGGTCGACATGTACAAATCGATCGTGGTGTCGTGCGACACTTACTACTACATCCTCGCCAACGATCTGGGCATCGACAACATTGCGAATTTCATGCGCCAGTTCGGGTTCGGCAGCCGTACCGGTATCGACATCACCGGCGAATCGGCGGGCATCCTGCCCTCGCAGGAGTGGAAGATGAAACGCTTCCGGCAGAAATGGTACGCGGGCGAAACCATCAGTGTGGGCATCGGCCAGGGTTACAACTCCTACACGCCGCTGCAACTCGCACAGGCGATCGCGACGATCGCGAATGACGGCGTGATGTTCCGGCCGCATATCGTCGACTATATCGAGGACATCGTGACGCGCAGCCGCACCGTGGTCGAACCGCAGCCGCTGCGCACGATAGAACTCAAACCCGAGCATCTCAAAGTCGTCAAGGAGGCGTTGATCGGCGTCAACAAGGAGGGCACCGGCGCGCGCGCGTTCGTGGGCGCGCCGTACGTGAGCGCCGGCAAGACCGGCACGGCGCAGGTCATCGCGATCAAGCAGGGCGAGAAGTACGTCGAGAGCCGCATTGCCGAACGACATCGTGACCACGCACTGTTCGTCGCCTATGCGCCGGCCGACAAGCCGAAAATTGCCATTGCAGTGTTGGTCGAAAACGCCGGCTTTGGCGCGCGCGCCGCGGCGCCCATCGCGCGTCAGGTATTCGATTACTACCTGCTCGGCAAGCAGCCGATCCCGCTCAAACCCGGCAAGGACGAAATCGATGGCACCCGTGATTAGGCGGCTCACGCGCCTGCTGACAACGCACCTCGATGGCCAGTTGCTGGTCGCGATATTGCTGCTGATGGCGGTCGGGTTGATCACCATCTTCAGCGGCTCCAACCAAAGCCTGACGCGCGTTTCCAGCCAGCTCGCGAACATGCTGGTTGCGCTTAGCGTGATGTACGCCTTTGCCAACATCCCGCCACATTACCTGACGCGCATCGCGCTGCCGCTGTACGTACTCGGCGTGCTGCTGTTGATCTGCGTCGCACTCTTCGGCGATATCGTCAACGGCGCGCGGCGCTGGCTCTACATCGGCGTTTCGCGCATACAACCGTCGGAGCTGATGAAAATCGCGGTGCCGTTGATGCTGGCGTGGTATTTCGACCGCTACGAAACCACGCTCAAACTCAAGAATTACATCGTCGCAGTAGTGTTGCTGGTGGTGCCGATCGGGCTGATCGTGCGCCAGCCCGACCTCGGCACTGCGCTGCTGATTTCGGCCGCCGGCGGTTACGTGCTCTTTCTCGGCGGCCTGTCGTGGCGCGTCATCATCGGGCTCGGCGTCGCCGGTGCTGCGTGCATGCCGTTCGTGTGGCCGCTGCTGCACGACTACCAGCGCCAACGTATTCTGACGTTGATCGATCCGACGCTGGATCCGCTCGGCACCGGCTATCACACGATACAATCGACCATCGCGGTGGGCTCGGGCGGCATCATCGGCAAAGGCTGGCTGCAGGGCACGCAAACCCATCTCGATTTTATTCCGGAACGCACGACTGATTTTATCTTCGCGGTCTATTCCGAAGAATTCGGTTTGCTCGGCAACATGCTGCTGCTGTTTCTGTTGCTGCTGGTGATCGCGCGCGGCATCGTCATTACCGCCAACGCGCCGACGTTGTTTACGCGGCTCTTCGGCGGCGCGATCACGCTCACCTTCTTCACCTACGCGTTCGTCAATATGGGCATGGTAAGCGGCATACTGCCGGTGGTCGGCGTGCCGCTGCCATTGATCAGTTACGGCGGGACCTCGCTGGTCACGATCTGTCTCGGGCTCGGCATACTGATGAGCATAGAGACGCATAAGAAGCTGGTGCAATCTTAAAGACAAGGACGAAGGATGAAGGATGAAGGCGGAAAGCGGAAGGAAATTGCTACGAAGTTGCTCCGGTCATCGTGGCCGTTGATTTTTCGTTTCATCCTTCATCCTTCATCCTTCATCCTTTACTTTGTGCTCGCCGGTTGCGGCACCATCGCACCACGCGACAGCTCCGCGCCGGTGGCACGCGCGCCGGACAAGGCGCCGGACAGCGCGCCGGCGCAAACCAAACCGGCAACTCCCCGGGGCGGCGGTTACTATTTAAATGACGGGCCCGGCGACAATCCGCCGCCCAATCTCGACCAGGTTCCCGACGCGGTGCCCCGCATGGAACCGCTGCGCCCTGCCAACATGCGGCCTTACTCGGTGATGGGGCAGACCTATACGCCGATGACGCGGCTGACACCGTACCGGGAACGTGGCACCGCGAGCTGGTACGGGCGCCGCTATCACGATCAGAAAACATCATCAGGCGAAATCTACGACATGTACGGCATGACCGCGGCGCATACCGTGCTGCCAATCCCGAGCTACGCGCGCGTGACGAATCTGGCCAACAACAAATCCATTGTCGTGCGCATCAACGACCGCGGCCCGTTTCATTCCGACCGCCTGATCGATCTTTCGTACACGGCGGCCTATAAGCTCGGCGTACTCGGCGGCGGCAAAGCGCTGGTCGAAGTTGAAACCCTCATCCCCGATGCCGACACGACGACCGCGCCCACCGTTGCCACGGTGCCGGTGCCGGCGCCGGCAAGTCCTTCAGGCGCAACCGTCACGCCTTTACCGCCGGCCGCGCCGTCGGTTGCAATCCCGTTACCGGCGGAGCGCGCAGCTCCCGCGCCACCGGGTGAGCCCGTCGGCATACCGCCTGCAAGTCAGGACACCGGCGCAGCCACGCCGGTGGTCGCGGTGACCGCCGAACAGAAGGGTTTGTTCCTGCAGTTGGGCGCTTTCGGCTCGCAGGACAATGCGGAAAACTACCTCGCGCGACTACGCGCGCAAATCGACTGGCTGGCGCCGGCATTACATGTTTATCCGAAAGACAGGCTCTTCCGCGTGCACGCGGGCCCGTATGCGAACCAGGCCGACGCGCGCGCGGCGGCGGACCGCATCAGTCAGGCGCTGGGCATCAAGCCTATGGTGCTGGTGAGGTGAGGTGAGGTGAGGCGTGAGCGGTAAGCCGTAAGCAGTAGGATTTCGGTATTACCGCTCCCCGCTCACCGTCCTTCAAAGCACGTAACGCGCAAGGTCCTCGCTCTGCGCGAGTTCCTTGAGTCTGGCGTCGACGTACGCGGCGTCGATATTGATCGTTGCGCCCGCGTGTTTTGCCGCGTCATACGAAATCTCTTCGAGCAGTTTTTCCATCACGGTATAGAGCCGCCGCGCGCCGATATTCTCGGTTTTCTCGTTCACCTGCCACGCGATTTCAGCGAGCCGCCGTACTGCCGTAGCCTGAAAATCGATTTTCACGCCTTCGGTCGCGAGCAGCGCTTCGTACTGGCGCGTGAGACAGGCATCGGTATTGGTCAGGATCTGCTCGAAGTCGGCCACCGTGAGGCTCGCGAGTTCGACGCGGATCGGAAAGCGTCCCTGCAACTCCGGTATCAGGTCGGACGGCCTCGCCAGATGAAAAGCGCCGCTCGCGATAAACAGAATGTGATCGGTCTTGATCATGCCGTACTTGGTCGAAACCGTCGTGCCTTCCACCAGCGGCAGCAGGTCGCGCTGCACGCCCTGGCGTGAAACGTCAGGGCCCGAACCTTCGCTGCGACTCGTAATCTTGTCGATCTCGTCGAGAAACACGATACCGTTCTGCTCGACGTTGGTGACGGCGCGCGATTTTAGATCGTCGTCGTTGACGAGTTTCGCCGCCTCTTCTTCGGCCAGGAGTTTCATGGCATCGCGTATTTTCAACTTGCGCGTTTTGCGCCGCGCGCCGCCGAGATTCTGGAACATGCCCTGGATCTGCGCGGTCATGTCTTCCATGCCGGGCGGCGCGAAAATTTCCATATGCGGCTGTTGCGCGGCAACATCGATTTCGACTTCCTTGTCGTCGAGTTCGCCTTCGCGCAGGCGCTTGCGGAATTTCTGACGCGTCGCGTTTTCGACATCTCCGGTTGCCGGCAGCCCGTCGCGCGCGCTTGGCAGCAGCACGTCGAGAACGCGCTCTTCGGCCTGATCCTGCGCCTGGTGCCGCACTTTCTTCGTCGCCTGCTCGCGCGTTTGCTTGATCGCGGTCTCGACCAGATCGCGGATGATGGTATCGACGTCGCGCCCTACGTAGCCGACCTCGGTAAACTTGGTGGCCTCGACCTTGATGAATGGCGCGTCGGCAAGTCGCGCGAGCCGGCGCGCAATTTCGGTTTTACCGACACCGGTCGGACCTATCATCAGGATGTTTTTCGGCGTGATCTCGTGGCGCAAGGGCTCCGCCACTTGTTGCCGGCGCCAGCGGTTGCGCAGCGCAATTGCGACGGCGCGCTTGGCGGCTTCCTGCCCGATGATGTGCTTATCGAGTTCGTGGACAATTTCCTGGGGAGTCATTTGGGTCATGGGATAAATCGAGAAACGTTAGGCGTTAGGCGTTAGGCGGTAGGCGGTAGGTATGATGCGACGGCGCAGCAACGGCGACGGTTCCCCGCCTCACCCCTAACGCCTCACGCCTCACGCTTTCCTCTTCACCCATCACTCCAGAACCTCAATCACGTGCTGCTGGTTGGTATAGATGCACATGTCACCGGCGATGGTCAGCGCTTTCTTGACGATTTCCTCGGGCAGCATGGGCGTGTTTTCAAGCAGTGCGCGCGCCGCGGCTTGCGCATACGGGCCGCCGCTGCCGATGGCGACCAACCCTTGTTCCGGTTCGAGCACATCGCCGTTGCCGGAGATGATCAGCGAACTCCGGGCATCGCACACGACGAGCATCGCTTCGAGCCGGCGCAACATGCGGTCCGTGCGCCAGTCCTTGGCGAGCTCGACCGCCGAACGCAGGAGATTGCCCTGGTGCTTTTCGAGTTTGGCCTCGAAGCGCTCGAACAGCGTAAACGCGTCCGCCGTGCCGCCGGCGAATCCGGCCAGTATCTTGTCTTCATACAGCCGCCGCACTTTTCGCGCGCTTGCTTTCAGCACGACATTACCGAACGTGACCTGCCCGTCGCCGCCGAGCGCCACCCGCGTACCGCGCCGCGCCGAAATTATGGTGGTGCCGTGAAATTGCTCCATGAAAAGGCCTGTTGCTTTAACTATTGAAATATAAAATGCGGCCGCTACGTGAAGATAGGGAGGCGCAACCGCCGAATTCAATCACACCACATGGTCCGGCGCCAATACACACGGGCTTGCGCCGCCCGTTTCAATTTGTAGCGTGACATGTCCGATTTGAAACGCATGCTCGATATGGTGAACAACGCCCGTGAAAAATTCGTCCCCGGGGTGCCCGCCGGGCATGACCAGATGCGCAGTCAATGCGGTTTCGGTGGTGCTCATCGCCCAGATATGCAAATCATGCACCTCGCCCACACCCGGCAAGCCGGCGAGATAACGGCGCACCTCTGCCGGATTTACATTTTCCGGCGCCGCCTGCAGCGCGAGCTTTACGGAATCGCGCAACAGTCCCCAGGTGCCGATGAAAATGGTCGCTACGATCAAGAGGCTCGCCGCCGGATCCAGCCACGCCCATCCCGTAAACAGTATGCCAACGCCGGCGAGCGCAACACCGAGCGACACGCCGGCATCCGCCGCCATGTGCAGATAAGCGCCGCGAATGTTGAGATCGGTCTTGCGATCTGCCATGAACAGCCAGGCCGTGCCGCCATTGATGAAGATGCCGATGATCGCGACCCAGATCATCAGCGGTTCGTTCACGGCAGCGGGGTTTTGGAATCGCAGCACCGCCTCCCAGGCAATGCCGCCGGTGACGACCAGCAACAGCATCGCATTCGCGAGCGCCGCGAGTATGGTCGAGCCGCGCAGGCCATAGGTGAAGCGCGCTGACGGCGGCCGCCGCGCCAGTGTCGATGCGCCCCAAGCGAGGATAAGGCCGATGACATCCCCGAAGTTATGCGCGGCGTCCGCCACCAGGGCAAGCGAGCCCGCCATCAACCCGCAAATCACTTCCACCACGATAAACGCGATATTCAGCGCGATGCCGAGCGCAAATGCGCGACTCAGCCGGAGGTCGCGCGAATGATGATGCCCGTGGTCGTGGGCATGAGTATGAGTATGAGTATGAGCGTGCATATTAATGCGGCCGATTGAGGATACGCGTTAACTCTACAGGGAAGCGCATCGATACGCCACTGGGGAAGCGTTTCCGCATGGTCAGCGTGCGCCCGCGGCAACGCGCGGCCCGCAGGCGAACACCAATGCCGCAAGCGCCGTCATCACCCATACAATCGTCGGACCCGACGGCCAATCGGTCAGGGCGGATACGACAAGACCCAGCGCGTAACCCGTGGCGCCGAGCGCATAAGCGGCGGCGAGGCGCCAGCGCGTGAGGCGCCGCGTCGCGAGCGCCGGCACGATCAGCGTGGTGAACACCAGATACAAGCCGATCAGTTGCACCGATACCGTGACCGCACACGCAAACAGCAGATAGAAGCCGCCGCGGCCGATACGCGCGCCCAGCACGAACCACACCAGCAGTATCACGGAGTACGCCGCCGCAACCACCGACAGGCGCGCCGCGTTGACCCAGAGTATCTGTCCGACCAGTAATTCCTTGAGGTGCTCGGCGCCATGCGGATTGGCGGCGAGCACTATCAGCGCGCCACTGGCGGCAAGTATGAAGGTGACACCGATCAACGCCTCCTGCACTTCGGGCCAGTGTTTTTCGGTCCATGTCAGCAGCAGCGCGCCCGCGCACGCCGCGGTCAATGCCGAGACCTGCGCCGCCCAGCCTTGCGGTTCGAAACCAAGCCAATCGGCGCAAATCACGCCGAGCCCCGCGATCTGCGCGATTGCGAGGTCGATGAACACGATGCCGCGGGCCAACACCTGGATGCCCAGCGGCACGTGCGTGGCGGTGACCAGAACGCCGGCAATCAGCGCCGGCAGCAGGATGGTGAAATCGAACCCGCCGACGTTCATTGGGCGGTGAGCAGCTGCGCGATGCTGTCGTCGAACAAACCGAACAGGTCTTTCGCCCTGGTATTGCCGCCGACGGTGAACGGCAAAATCAACACGCGAACTTTCGCGCGCTCCGCCAACCAGTCGCCGCCGCGCGGATCGTTATAGGCGGCAAGCAATATCGCTTTCGCCGGATCACGCCGCAGCTGCGCGAGCAGGTCCGAGAGATGGCTCGCGGTTGGCGGCAGCCCCGGTTTCGGCTCCAGCGAGCCCAATTCCTTCATGCCCAGCCACGCGATCAGATACGTCATATTCTTATGATAAACAATGACGGGCAAGCCTTTGAGCGGAGCCGCTTCTTTCTCCCAGCGGACTATCGCCTCCCGCCAGCGCTCGAGAAACGCCTTGGTGCGGGCACGGTAATTGTCCGCTTCGGGCGGATCGAGCTGCGCCATGCGTTCGCCCAGCGCCGCGGCGATCTTCGCGATGTTGCGCGGATCGAGCTGTATGTGCGGGTTGCCGCCCGGATGCACGTCGCCCTGCACGCGATCGACAAGCGTCGGCACTTCCAGCGGCACCACATTGCTCGCCGCTTCGAAGTAGCCGGGTTGCCCGAGCTGGATTTTGGCGTTGCCGGCCTGCGTCTGCACCAGCGGCAGCCAGCCGATCTCGAGTTGCGCACCGGTGCAGACGACGAGATCGGCGCTGCGCGCACGCGCGATCAGGCTTGGCCGCGCTTCGATGTGATGCGGATCCTGCAACGCGTTGGTGGCGACGTAGACGTTCATTTTGTCGCCACCGAGTTCTTTGCTTAACGCGCCCCATTCCGGTTCACACGCGAAAATATTGAGCGCCGCGAGCGCTGGTTGCGCCGCCAGCCACAGCACGGCCGGCAATCCCCATCGTAACCATTTCATGGTCGTATCCTTTCGGTCAAAACTTGTGCGCGCCGTGCGCGCCCAAGCTGTAAATGTACTGCACGAATACCTGATTGTCGGTGAGCCCGCGCCGCGACTTGTCCGACGCCAATTGCAGGCGTATGCGGCTGAACTCCGTCGGACTCCAGTCGAACATCAGCGTGCTGCGCGTCGGGCGGTGACTGGCAAGTACCGGGAAATCCGCGGCGGTCGGCCCCAGCCCGTTGTTGACGATGCCGTTGCTGAGCGTACTGTAACTGAGCGCATCGTAGCGGTAGCCAACGCGCCACCGCGGGTAAAACTGCCATGCCCCCTGCACATACCAACCCGGCTGGTCAGTCTGGAAGTAACTGGTGACGGAGGGAAAGGCTGCGCTGCTGTAGTTGAGCGTACCGTTCTGCCTGAGCCGGAAATATTCGCCCTGCAACTTGAAGTTGTTATACGTCGTATTCCCGTTCGGCGCCCATTTGAGCACGCCGTTCACGCCCCACATCTTCGCGCTGCCGGTGAACGCGTTGGTCGTCGCATTGCCCGTCGAGTCGACATCCTGATAGCTGCGCCCATTGGGCGACATCTGCAAATACGACACCCCGGCGCGCCACGCGGTACTCGCGCCGATGTCGCCGCCGAGATTGGCGAACACCGCGCTGCCGCCGATGCCGTTCTTATTGCGGTCGCTGCCGGGAAATTGATCGCCGGCGCTGGCTTCGGCGCCGACTTCCATGAAGAGATCCGTCGGTGCGACCCACTTCAACTGCAAGCCGTTCTGCTTGAGTTGGTTAGCAAGGAATGCCTTGTACACCAACGGCGCGTCCTGAAAGTCCCACGCGTGTTGATGCTGCTCGTTAAGATAGCCGATGCCCGAAAAAAAACGACCGCCCTTCAGCGTAAAGCCGCGCGACAACGCGAGCGTCTGGAAGTAGGCTTCCTCCATGCTGACGCCGCCATCAGGCGCAAGTGACGCAATCGCGACCCCGCGAAAATAAGGATCAATGTTGGATGCGATCGTAAGTTCGGTTTCGCCGAGCCCAAAGCTGCGCTTGGGCGGCCCCACCCCGCCGCCCGGCGGCACAAACCCGGTGATCTGGTAGGTATTGGGATTCTGCGACGTGTTGGCATAGGTGCCCTGCAGGATCAGTGAAATCGCCGGATTAAATGCGTTCTCGCCGCCGCGTGCGGAAGCTAACGACGCGGTGCCGGCTTCGGCCTTGGCGGCATTTTGCTCGGCCATGGTGGCGGTGGATTCCGCTTTGGCCGCCGCGGATTCCGCGTTGCCCGCCTTCGCCTCCGCCTCGGACAGCCGTTTCTCGAGCAGCTGGATGCGTTTTTCGTACGCATCCTTCATCTGCTTTATTTCCCCGCGTATCTTGCCGAGTTCCGACTCCTGCGCCGGCGCCGGTCCGGCCAATGCGAATGCGACCGCCGCGGCGATCAAATGACGTTTGGACACCTGAGTTCTCCTTCAATCACAACAGAACACGGCAACTGCGGTCGGCAGTTGCCCCGGAGGTGTGTCAGAGGAGTATGGGCGGGCCGCGCGAAGCGGGGACTACGAGGTCGGCGGGAAAAGCCGACGGAAAATGATTGTTGCCGCGTTCGACGGTGTTGCTTGCAAGCCGCAACGGAAGCTTGGCGCAGTTGACCGCGCCGAGGACCTGCGCAAATGAAACGTGGAAATCGCACAGACCCGCATGCGCGGACTTTTGCTTCTCATCCTGCTGCTGGGTTTGCGCCGGCAGACGGTCCTGCAGGTGGCGCGTCTGGTGCGTGAGCGCGCCATGCTGCGCCGCCAGCAGCAAAGCCGCCAGCAGTATCTGCAACAAGCCGCGTTTCAGGATCATCGGTTCATGCCCGTGAATGAAGAGCCGGAACAAGCTAACACAAGGCGGGACGGGTTGCAAAAACCCGCGCGATCAGCCCACAGTGCCTGCTATATACTCGTGTGGATAGTCCGTCCTTGCCACTCGCCGGCGCGCGTGCCATGAAAAAAATCCTGCTCATACTGATCAAGCTCTACCAATGGTGCTTGAGCCCGTTCTTTGGCGGCCAGTGCCGTTTCTACCCGAGTTGCTCCGCCTACGCGGCCGAGGCCATCGATACCCATGGCGCGCTGCGCGGCGCGTGGCTCGCCATCACGCGGCTGCTGCGTTGCCATCCCTGGCATGCGGGCGGTGTCGATCCGGTACCACAAAGGCGGGCTGGAACCGCCGATAAACGCCGATGAACGCAGATAAGTTCAAAAGACTTGGCGTTGGTTCTGGACCGGATCTGGATTTTATATCCGCGTTAATCGGCGTTCATCGGCGGTTGCTTTTCGGTGTTGTGTTTTCGAGATGGATTCCTAATCACTCAATCACTAGCCAGCTACCCGGCAAATCAATCCTTTCAAATATTCGCCCTCGGGAAAGTTGAGCGCAACCGGATGATCGGCGCCGGCGCTCAGGTGGCCGACAATCTGCGCATCGACATGCGCGTCCACCGCCGCACCCGCGATTATTTTTTGAAACAAGTCGCGCGACACGCCGCCCGAACACGAGAACGTGAACAGCAGTCCGCCCGGACGCAGCAATTTGAACGCGAGCAGATTGATGTCCTTGTAGGCGCGCGCCGCTTTCTCGGCGTGTGCGGCGGTCGGCGCGAACTTTGGCGGATCGATTACTATCAAATCGAAACTGCGCGCCTGGTCGCGTTGCTTGCGCAGAAGCTGGAACACGTCGCCCTCGATGCATTCGGCTGCCGGCAACTTGTTAAGCGCGACGTTGCGCTTGAGCAATTCCAGCGCCGGGCCCGAACTGTCGATCGCAGTCACTTTCGCCGCACCGCCGGCGAGCGCGTTGACGGTAAACCCGCCGCTGTAGGCGAAGCAATCGAGGACTTCACGCTTGTCCGCCAGTTCGCGCACGCGCAGTCGGTTGGCGCGCTGATCGATATAAAAGCCGGTTTTGTGCCCATGCGGCACGTCGACCTCGAACGCAGCACCCGTTTCCTGCACAATCATCTGCGCGGGCGGCGCAGAACCCCGCAATACGCCGACGCTGGGGTTGATCCCTTCGAGCGCCAGCACATCGGCGTCCGAGCGCTCGTAGATCGTGTGCGGCTCAACCAACTCCATCACCGCGTCCGCAATCGCGTCGCGCCAGCGCACCGCACCCGCGCTCGACAACTGCAATACCACCGTCCCGGCATAGCGATCGATCACCACCCCGGGCAAACCATCCGACTCCGCGTGCACCAGCCGCACGGTGTCGGTCGTCGGCAGCAGATGCGCGCGCAGCGCAAGCGCGCGCTCGATGCGTTCGCGAAAAAATGCCGCGTCTATCTCGCGCCGCTGCCAGTCCCACACGCGCGCGACGATTTGCGACTGCGGATTGCACGCCGCAACCGCCAGAAACTCGCCATCGCTGCTGTGTATCTCTATGGTGTCGCCGGGCGCCGGTTCGCCCGTCAGTTTTGCCACCGCACCCGAAAACACCCACGGATGGCGGCGCTTCAGCGATTTCTCGCGACCGGGCTTTAAAACGAGCTTATTCATGCTTCAAGCAACCGCCGATGGACGCCGATGAACGCCGATAAAAAAGTTGACGCCAATAAAGATCGTTGGCAATTGGTTGACCGGCATGATGCGCAAACTCAAGACGCCCAGTTCTCGATGCGCAATCCCTTGATGCGCTTGAACTCTCTTTCATTGTTCGTGACGAGGGTGGCCTCCAGTGCGAGGGCGTGGGCGGCGATCAGCATATCGTGCGCGCCGATTGTCTCGCCCCGGCGTTCCAGCGCGGTACGCAATTGTCCGTAGTAGGCGCGCGCCGAATCTTCAAGGGGAAGCACCGGAAATTCGGCGATAAACAAGCGGACTGCCTCGCTGTAGTGCCGGCCCTGGGCGCGTAGCGCACCGATCTCAAGCTCGAATGCCGTCACCACGGATATGGCCACCGTCCTTCCGGCGGCGCCGGACAGACGCCGGTAAACCGCGTCGGGCCGCCTGCGAATTATGTACACGCAGATATTGGTGTCGAGCAAGTACATCAGCGCTTTGCGCGGGTCTTGCGTCTCCGCGCACTGCGTTTGGCGGCGGGACCAAAACCATGTTCATTCCACCAGGCCGCATCGCGCTCCAACGGCGGTTGTGGCGGACGCTCGAAAGCGGGATCGTCGGGCAGCCCCTGCAAAATTGCACGCAGCCGCTCCCCCAACGGACGCCTCGGCTTGGGACGCAGCAATAGCGCGCCATCGGGCTGTTGCTCGATCAGCACTTCGTCGACGTTGAACCGGTACGCCTTGGGCAGGCGCACGGCCTGGCTGCGTCCGGTCATGAAAACCTTGGCCGAGGCCATGGCAGGCATTCCCTGTGAGATATATCAATGCCGTATACTCTCACAGCCACGCGACGGAGGCAAGGCCGCCCCGAAAAGCACGCGCGGCACGCCCGTCAACTTCCCGACCGCGCCCTAGAACACTCTCGGGTGGCGGCGCTTGAGCGCTTTTTCGCGGCCGGGTTTAAGGATAAGCTTATTCATCTAAAACTAATTGAACCACCGATGAACGCAGATGAAATTAAAACTGAATCGAAGACAACAATTATTGCAAACGGCCTGGCAGACGAGGCAGGCTCGCGCAGGAGCCTTGTGGAAGCTAATGGTGATTCCTCGCAACGTCGGCCATTGGTAATTATGCGATCTAACGTGTGCGTCGGCCGCGACCGCTCGCGGGCGCCGGCTGTACGCAATTGTAGGGCTTCAAATAACCTACCGCTGCGGAACCAGCCGGATTTCGATTTTGCACCCCACCGCCTTGGCATATCTCTTCAGAGAGGTGAGCGACGGCGCATGCTTGCCCGCCGATTCGAGACGTGAAACCGTACTTTTTGTAGTGCCCATGCGGGTCGCCACCGCTTCCTGCGTGAGACCCGCACGAGCGCGTGCGGCGAGCATTTCGTTCGCCACGGCGTACTCGACCGCGAGGGCTTGATACGCGGTCTGGAAACCCCGGCGCTTACGTGCTTTTTTAAGGAAAGCATCGTGATCGTGCAGAATCGGTTTGTATTTGGTTTCAGCCATGAAACACCTCTTTCAAACGTTTGCGAGCCAGCTTCAGCTCTCGATCAGGAGTTTGCTGTGACTTCTTGACGAATGCGTGCAGCACCACAACCCGTTGGCCGACGAGAAAACAATAAAACGCCCGCCCGATGCCCGACTTGCCTCTTGCCCTTAGCTCGAAGAGGCCGCCCCCGAACGCTCGTGAATGCGGAAGCCGAAGATTCGGGCCGTGCTCCATCAGAAGCTCTGCAATCCTCGCATAGTCCGCGAGAGTTTCCGCAGGCCACGCCTCAATCTCCGCGAGCACCCTCGGATGGAAATATTCGATGGCGTAAGGCACATCACGATGTTCTCATATTTGAGAACATCTATCAACCCTCAGGCTATGGAGCCCAACGGCACCGCTAAGCGGCGCGGGTCATGCACATTGCAGGAATCACTGCGTCGTCACACCGCGTTGGCAATCGCGTCGCGCCAGCGCACCGCGCCCGAGAACACCCATGGATGACGGCGCTTGAGCGATTTTTCGCGGCCGGGTTTTAAGACGAGCTTACTCATGCAACCGCCGATGAACGCGGTGATCGCCGATAAAATCAAAGCTGAAGCGCCAAAAAAAGTGATGGTTGGCAAATAGGGAATGTTAAACGGTAAGACATGTAAATGTCGCAACTTAACCTGACGGGTAATCTCCGGTTTCGGCAACCGCGACCGGCAGGAGTCGACCCTGAGCGGACGGACAGGCTTTCGTAAAGCAGACGATCAGTTCAAGATAACCGGCCTGCATGGCTTATCGCTCAGGTCCGGTTTATTGCCGGGTTGCCAATAATTTCCCACGCGGCTTCGCGGTCGCCAGCATATCGAACGCGCCCAGGAAATCTCCATATTGATCCGACGGTACGCCCGTGCCGCTGGTGTACGCCATACCAAGATTGCTTTGCGCAATGGCATCACCGGCGTCCGCTGCTTTTCGAAACAGCGCGACCGCCTTCACTGGGTCCTGTTTCACGCCCTGGCCGGACATGAGCATTGTGCCCAAATTCGAAATCGCGCCAATGTGGCCCTTTGCTGCGGCAAGCTCGTACCAGTGGATCGCCTGCGTGTAATCTTGCCTCACACAGATGCCGCTCTCATACATCACGCCGAAATTGTGCTGCGCGTGAGGCTCATCCTTGTCGGCGGCCTTGCGAACCCAAGCAATTGCTTGCCCGCAATCCCTGACTGATTCGGAACCTTGGCTGTAGATGAAACCAATCATGCCGGCAGCTTCCATATCCCCTTTGTCTGCGAGTTTTCGCAGGACCTGTAGCGCTGTCTTGTAGTCGCCACGCGAAAAAGCCTTGGCGGCATCTTCCCGAGTTTCAGGAACGGCGCCAAAAGCGGGGCTTAGAACGGCTGCGAGCAACAAGGGCGCAACGGTTTTGAGTTTCATGAAGCTCATTTGGAACTCGCGCATTGCGCAACAACTAGTGCAACACCAACGACTGCTGCAACGATCCACCCAAGGTGCACAGCGGTCTTGGTTTGCTTGGCGACTTCCAGTTGCCGGTGACTCAGCTCCGCTTGCTTGGATTCCTTGCGAATAGTAAGTTGGGCTTTCGCATAGTCAAAGAGTTCCCCTTGGAAGCGAGACGCGCGCCCCCTTGAGACCTCGATTTCGAGTTCTTCGTCTGTCAGGCAATTAACTGCGTCCTTGCGCTGTTCTGCGAGCATCTTCGCGCAGGTCCTTCTAGCGGAATGAAACGTTAGCATACACGCAGAACACCTGACCGGCGCTTTTATGGCAACGTCGTCAGTGGCTGGTACTGGCCGACAACTGCCTGTCGGCGAATGGTCACTTTGGCCGCTTAACGAACTTTCGTGGCCGCTGTGTTCTCTTTAGCTGATTGCTTCTGTTTCTTCATCTGCGTTTATCTGCGGTTCCATTGTTTTTCGCTTTTCCTTGGCGTCCTTGGCGTCCT